>NZ_JBHTMU010000004.1:0-150147 GCF_042679605.1 Litorisediminicola beolgyonensis | reverse complement strand
GGGGCGGCGGGCCGGGGCTCCGAGCGGTCGGCGGAGGGCGTGCGCGCGGCGGCACCGCTGCCCAGCTCGGCGATGGGGGTATCGACCTTGATGCCGGAGGTGCCGGCCGCGACGAGCAGCGCGCCGATCACGCCGCCTTCCTCGGTCTCGAACTCAAGCGTCGCCTTGTCGGTCTCGATCTCGGCGATCACGTCGCCGGCCTCGACGCGGTCGCCTTCGCGGACGAGCCAGCGGGCGAGGCGGCCTTCTTCCATGCCGGGGCTGAGCGCGGGCATGCGGATCTGGGCGGGCTCAGACATGCGCGTAGACCCCGTCGTGAAGCGCGTCCGAGGCCGGTTCGGCGGCCCCGCGCGCATGTTCGGCGGCGGCCGAGACCTCGGCCTTGATCTCCTTGTCGACCGCCTTGAGATCGTCCTCGCTCATGCCCTCGTCGCGCAGGAGCATCTGGCGGACCTGTTCGATCGGATCGCGCTCGGCGCGCATCCGGTGCAGCTCGTCGCGGGTGCGGTACTTGGCCGGGTCGGCCATCGAGTGGCCCCGGTAGCGATAGGTCTTGGCCTCGATCACCCGCGGGCCCTTGCCCGCGCGGATGTCGAGCACGAAGCGCTCGGCGGTCTCCTTCATCGCCAGCACGTCCATGCCGTCGGCCTCGGCGCCCTCGATTCCGTAGGCATGGGCGCGGTCGATGAGGCGGGTGCCCTTGGGGGCGGCGCGCTGGCCCGGCTCGGCCTTGTTGTTCTCGATCACGAAGAGGACCGGCAGCTGCCAGCGCGCGGCCATCAGGTAGGTCTCGGCGACCTGGCCCTGATCGGCGGCTGCATCGCCGAAATAACAGGTCACGATCTTGTTGGTCTTGAGCGTCTTCTCGGCCAGCGCCAGGCCCGCGCCGATGGGCACCTGCGCGCCGACGATGCCGTGGCCGCCGAAGAAGCCGTGCTCGGGCGAGAACATGTGCATCGAGCCGCCGCGCCCGCGCGAATAGCCGTCCTCGCGTCCGAGCATCTCGGCCATGATGCGCTTGGGGTCCATGCCCGCCATCAGCATGTGGCCGTGGCAGCGATAGGAGGTGAGCCGCTTGTCGCCGTCGCGCAGGCAGGCCTCGATCCCGGTCACCACCGCTTCCTGGCCGATATAGAGATGGCAGAACCCGCCGATCAGGCCCATGCCGTAAAGCTGTCCGGCCTTCTCCTCGAAGCGGCGGATGCGCAGCATGTCACGGTAAAATCCCATGAGTTCGGTCGCGCGGGCGCCGTCCTCGTCCTCGACGTCGAGCGCCGCCATGCCGAACCCTCCCAAGGCCGTGGTTCAAAGTTGAACCGTAGGAGGCGAAATTATATTGCGCGGCCGATCCTGTCAAAGCCGGGATCGTGACTTGCGGCGTTGCACCGCTGGCATATCAGCAGTTGGGCACGTTGACGGCGAGGCCGCCGAGCGAGGTTTCCTTGTATTTCTCGGCCATGTCGGCGCCGACCTGGCGCATGGTCTCGATGCAGGCGTCGAGCGGCACGAGATGCACCCCGTCGCCCCGGAGCGCGAGGCTCGCCGCGGTGACGGCCTTCACCGCGCCCAGGCCATTGCGCTCGATACAGGGCACCTGGACGAGACCGCGGACCGGATCGCAGGTCATGCCCAGATGATGCTCGAGCGCGATCTCGGCGGCGTTCTCGATCTGGGCGGGCGTGCCGCCCATCACCGCGCAGAGACCCGCCGCGGCCATCGCCGAGGCGCTGCCGACCTCGGCCTGGCAGCCGGCCTCGGCGCCCGAGATCGAGGCGTTGTATTTCACCAGCCCGCCGATGGCCGAGGCGGTCAGCAGGAAATCCGGGATGCGGTCGCGGCTCGCGGAGGGGACATGGTCGAGCCAGTAGCGGATCACCGCGGGCACCACGCCCGCCGCGCCGTTGGTGGGCGCGGTCACCACCTGGCCCCCGGCGGCGTTCTCCTCGTTCACCGCCATCGCATAGGCGGCCATCCAGTCGTTGATCATGTGCGGCGCGTCGAGATTGCGGCCGCGCTCGGCCTGCAGCGCGTCGTGGATGGGCTTGGCGCGGCGGCGCACCTTGAGCCCGCCGGGCAGGATGCCGTCGGTCGAAAGACCGCGGTCGATGCAGTCCTCCATCACCTGCCAGATGCGCTTGATCCCGTCGTCGAGCTTGGCCGTGCCGCCGCGCGAGAGCTCGTTGGCGCGTTTCATCTGCGCAACCGATAGACCCGAGGCGGTCGCCATCTCGAGCATCTCGGCGGCGGATTTGAACGGGTAGGGGACCGGTGGGCCGACATCGGTGTCGCGCCCGGCCTCGAGCTCCGCCTCGGTCAGCACGAAGCCGCCTCCGATGGAGTAGTAGGTCTCCTGCAGGAGCGTGTCGCCCTGCGCGTCGGTCGCCCAGAGCCGCATGCCGTTGGCATGTCCCGGAAGCGCGGTGTCATAATCGAAGGCCAGATCGGTCCCGGGGTCGAAGGCGAGCGTGCCAAGGCCGTCGGGCGAGATTGTCCTTCTGTCGCGGATCTCTTCGAGAGCTGCCTCGGCGGCCTCCGCATCGTAGCTTTCGGGCTCGAACCCGGCGAGACCCAGGATCACCGCGCGGTCGGTGGCGTGGCCCGCTCCGGTGAAGGCCAGCGAGCCGTGCAGCGATCCCTTCACACCTGCGAAGCGATGCTCCGAGGCGCGCATCGCGTCGAGAAAGCGCGCCGCCGCGACCATCGGGCCCATCGTGTGCGACGACGACGGCCCGATGCCGATCTTGAACATGTCGAAAACGCTGAGAAACATGCGGGCTCCTTGCGGCACGGGGCAGAGGGCGAGTCGCGCCCTTTCTACCCCCGCGCGCCCGGATCGGCAGGCTGAAAACGACCTTTTCCGATCCGTGAGGGCCACAGCGCACCAGTGGCAAGTCACATGAATATATCCCGATTGTTTCTCACTTTGGCCGCTTTTCCCGGATGTTCTGGCGGGAATAATAAAGAGCAGGACGATCGGCAGCCATGACGTCGCAGGCAACTCTTCCGTCTCACTCGCCGGACACGCGCGCCGGTCCCTCCGCCCTTGGGCCGATGCTGAACCGCGCGCGGATGCTTGCGGCGTCCTTCAGCGCCGATACCGTTCTCGCGACGCCGCAGGGCGCGCGCACTGCCGACAGCCTGAAGCCGGGCGATTATGTCATCACCATGGATAACGGGCCGCGCCGTCTGGCCTGGACGGGCGACGTCGCGCCCGAGCGATGCCGCGGCGTGGCGCCGGTTCGTGTCGAGACGGGCGCGCTCTGCAACGAGACGCCGCTGATACTGGCGCCGGAGCACCATGTGATCGTCCGTGTCGCGGGCGAAGAGCTCTTGCTGCCCATCCGCGCGCTGGTCGGCCAACCGGGAATCGATTTCGCGCCGGGCCGGCACCTGCGCTTTCGTCATCTGCTCTTCGACCGGCACGAGATCGTCTTTGCGCAGGGCGCCGCGGTCGAAAGCCTGCTGCCCTCCGAGCCTGTGATGCGGGCGATGAGCCTGCGCGCCCGGTCCGAGATCATGGATCATCTGCCCGGCCTGACCGGCAAACCCGAATGGAGCGCCGCGCGGCGCCGGATCCGCGTCGGCGCCTGGCGACGGGCAAATCTCGAACTGCGCACGCCGGGTGCCAGATTCGACGACATCCTGCGCGTCGTGGCCTGAGCCCCGGTCATTCTCCCTCGCACTTGCGCTCGCGCGCCCCTATAAGCGCGACCAACGGTATCGTGAGGGAGAGCGCACATGTCCGCAGAGCTGTCACCCATCGACAAGGCCAAGTTCGTCGCCGCCCGCCGGGCGGCGGATTACGTCGAGGACGGGATGCGCGTCGGTCTCGGGACCGGCTCGACCGCCGCCTGGCTGGTGCGCTGCCTGGGCGAGATGGTGCGCGAGGACGGGCTCAAGTTCCGCGGCGTGCCGACCTCGACCCGCACCGCAGAGCTTGCCCGCGAAGTGGGCATCGAGGTGATCAGCCTCGAAGAGGCGAAGTGGCTCGATCTGACCATCGACGGTGCCGACGAGTTCGATGGCGAGCTGAACCTGATCAAGGGCGGCGGCGGCGCGCTGTTGCAGGAGAAGATCGTGGCCACGGCCTCGGACCAGATGATCGTCATCGCCGATGCCGCGAAGGAAGTGCATGCGCTGGGCGCCTTCCCGCTGCCGGTCGAGGTCGTGCCCTTCGGCTGGACCGCGACCCGCGCGCTGGTGGAAGAGACGCTGGTCTCGATGGACGTGATGGGCCGCGAGACGACGCTGCGGATGAACGGCAGCCAGCCCTTCGTGACCGATGAGGGCAATTTCATCCTCGATCTACATCTCGACCGGATCGGCAATCCGCGCCAGCTCGCGATGGTGCTGAACCAGATGCCGGGTGTGGTCGAGAACGGGCTCTTCATCGACATCTGCGACGTGGTTGTGGTGGGGCATGGCGACGGCCGGGTGGAACTGCGCGACATCAACGCCGGAACGGTGACCGAGGACCGGCTGGATTTCGTCGAGAGCGACAACCTCTTCTCCGATCTGGGCGACTGAGCGGGGCGGCGATGGCACGCCAGCTTCCCGACACCGAGCCGCCCGCGCGCGACCCCGACGACGCGACCGTGCTCGCCGCCGTGGCCGAGGCCTGGGAGTGGACCGGGATCGAGCCCGCGCGGCTTCTGGCGCGGAACGCCTTCGGCAATCTCCTGATCGAGGATCGGGTCGGGACGACCTGGCGGATCGTGCCCGAAGAGCTCGCCTGCGAGCCTGTTGCCGACAGTGCGGCCGAGCGCGATGCGCTCCTGTCGGAGCCGGGCTTCGTCGAGGATTGGGAGATGCTGCGGCTCGTGACCGTGGCGATCCACACCCTGGGCGCACCGGCGCCGGGGCGGGTCTTCCATCTCGTCCATCCCGCGCCGCTCGGCGGTGATTACACGCCCGAGAACATGCGGATCGTGCCGCTGCTGGAGCAGATTTCCTTTTCCGGCGAGGTGGCGCTGCAGATCCGCGATCTGCCGGACGGTGCCGAGGTGCGCCTGCGCGTCATCGAGTGAGCCGCTGATCGGGACCCTCGCGGCCCGGAAAAACCCGCCCGCGCTCTGGCCAAGCCCCATGGGCTGTGGAATACCGTCCGGCGGGATCAGCCGCGGGAGCAGACGGGATGAGCGACAGCGACTTCGACTACGATCTTTTCGTGATCGGCGGCGGCTCGGGGGGCGTGCGCGCGGCCCGTGTCGCGGCGGGCGAGGCGGGCGCGAAGGTCGCCCTGGCCGAGGAAAGCCGCTACGGCGGCACCTGCGTGATCCGGGGCTGCGTGCCCAAGAAGATCATGGTCTTCGCCTCCGAATACGGCGCGGTCTGCGAGACCGCCAAGGGCTATGGCTGGTCGCTCACCAATGACGGCTTCGACTGGGAGACCTTCTCGGACCATCTGCGGGGCGAGCTCGACCGGCTGGAAAACGTCTATCGCAAGCTTCTGAGCGACGCGGGCGTCGAGACCTTCGATTGCCGCGCCACCATCGCGGGTCCGCATTCCGTCAAGCTCGACAACGGCGAGACCAAGACCGCCAAGCATATTCTGGTGGCGACCGGCGGCCATCCGGTCCGCCCCGAGATGGCCAATGCCGATCTCGGCATGGTCTCGGACGACGTCTTCAAGATGGAGAAGCTGCCGCGCTCGATCCTGATCGTCGGCGGCGGTTACATCGCCTGCGAGTTCGCCTGCATCCTCGCCGGTCTCGGCGTCGAGGTGACCCAGTATTACCGCGGCGCGCAGATCCTGCGCGGCTTCGACGAGGAGGCGCGGGGGCTCATCGCCGAGGCGATGCGCGAGCGCGGGATCGACCTGCACACCGGGTCGAACATCGTCGAGATGCGCTGCGCCGAGCCCTCCGAGATCGGCCGCGACGCGCCGCCCATGGGCGCGCCCGCGGGCGACGAGGGCGAGGTCACCGGCGATACCGGCATGTCCTCGACGGTCAGCGATGCGGCCGCGCAGGACGACCGCGCCGACGATGCCCGCGACGGGCCGATCTGGGTGAAGGCCACCAATGGCCGCGAGCAGGTCTTCGACGCGGTGCTCTTCGCGACCGGCCGCAAGCCCTCGACCCAAGGCATGGGGCTCGAGGAGGTCGGCGTGACGCTCGGGCGGAACGGCCAGATCGAGGTCGACGAGTACAGCCAGACCAAGGTGCCCTCGATCTACGCCATCGGCGACGTGACCGACCGGGTGAACCTGACGCCGGTGGCGATCCGCGAGGGCATGGCCTTTGTCGAGACGGTGTTCAAGGGCAACCCGACGCCCATCGACCACGAGCTGATCCCCTCGGCCGTCTTCACCCAGCCCGAGCTCGGCACCGTCGGCATGAGCGAAGAGGACGCCCGCGACCAGGAGGAGATCGAGGTCTACTGCACCTCGTTCCGCCCGATGCAGACGGCCTTCATCCATCGCCCCGACCGGGTGCTGATGAAGCTCATCGTCTCCAAGGAGACGCGCCGCGTCCTGGGGTGTCACATCGTCGCGCCGAACGCGGGCGAGATGATCCAGCTCGCGGGCATCGCGGTGAAGATGGGCGCGACGAAAGAGGATTTCGACCGGACCTGCGCGGTGCATCCGACCATGTCCGAAGAGATCGTGACCATGCGCAAACCCGTGCGCAGCGCTTGAATATCACAGTTTGTTCCCCAAGTTTTTCGGGGACGGAACAGGACCAGTCGAGGTAAGCATTAATGGCAGGCAACAACGGCGGCCCTTGGGGCGGCGGTGGACAGGGTGGCGGCGGTGATCGCGGCCCGGACGGCCCGCGCGGCGGTGGCCGCGGACCCGAGGGCGGCAATGGCAACCAGATCCCCGAAATCGACGAGCTTGTGCGCAAGGGCCAGGAGCGCCTGCGCGTCCTGATGGGCGGTCGCGGTGGCGGCGGATCGACCGGTGGCGCAGGCGGCGGGGGCGGGCCCTCCTTCAACCGCACCACGCTGGTGATCGGAGCCGTTGCGGCGCTGGGCGTCTGGGCGTTCTCCAGCTTCTACACGGTGCGCCCCGAAGAGCAGTCGGTGGAACTCTTCCTCGGCGAATACAGCTCGACCGGCGAGCCCGGTCTGAACTTCGCGCCCTGGCCGCTCGTGACCTACGAAGTGGTCAACGTGACCTCGGAGCGGACCGAGAATATCGGCGACCGGCGCGGTCAGAACGGCGACGGGCTGATGCTGACCACGGATGCCAATATCGTCGATATCGACTTCCAGGTGGTCTGGAACATCAAGGATCCGGCGAAGCTTCTCTTCAACATCCGCGACCCGCAGCTGACCGTGCAGGCGGTGTCGGAAAGCGTGATGCGCGAGATTATCGCGGCGTCGAACCTCGCACCGATCCTCAACCGGGACCGGGGCCTGATCGCCGATACCGCGCTCCAGAACATCCAGGAGACGCTCGACGATTACGATTCCGGCATCAATGTCGTCCGGGTCAACCTCGACCGGGCCGATCCGCCCGCCGAGGTGATCGACGCCTTCCGCGAAGTGCAGGCCGCCGAGCAGGAGCGCGACCGTCTCCAGCGCCAGGCCGACGCCTATGCCAACCGCGTCCTCGCCGAGGCGCGCGGCTCCGCGGCGCAGACGCTCGAACAGGCCGAAGGCTACCGCGCGCAGGTGGTGAACGAGGCCATCGGTGAGGCCTCGCGCTTCATCTCGGTCGCGCAGGAGTTCAACCAGGCGCCCGACGTGACCCAGCGCCGCCTCTATCTCGAGACCATCGAGCGCACACTCGGCGAGATCGACAAGATCGTGCTCGACCAGGCCGGTGCCGGCGGGCAGGGCGTGCTGCCCTATCTGCCGCTCAATGAACTGAACCGCGGCCGGACCGCCGCTCCGACGCAGGGAGGCAACTGATGTCCCGTCTGAATGCTCTCCTCATTGCCGTGGTCGTTGCCATCGTCGTGGTGGCCTCGGCGGTGTTCATTGTCGACGAGCGCGAAAAGGCGCTGGTCCTGCAGTTCGGCCAGATCAAGCAGGTGGTCGAGGAGCCGGGCCTCGGCTTCAAGGTGCCACTGATCCAGGAGGTCGTGAAATATGACGACAGGATCCTGTCGCTCGACACCGAGACCATCGAGGTCACCCCGTCCGACGATCGCCGCCTCGTCGTGGACGCCTTCGCGCGCTACCGCATCGCCGATGTGGTGCAGTTCCGCCAGGCCGTGGGCGTGGGCGGCATCCGCGCCGCCGAGGACCGCCTGAGCTCGATCCTGAACGCGCAGATCCGCGAGGTCCTGGGTGCCGATCAGGTGACCTCGGACACGATCCTCTCGGACGCGCGCCGCGATCTTGCGCTGCGAATCCGCGAACAGGCCCGCAACGAGGCCAACAGCCTCGGCATCCAGATCGTCGACGTGCGGCTGAAGCAGACCAACCTGCCGCAGCAGAACCTCGATGCGACCTTCGCCCGGATGCGGGCCGAGCGCGAGCGCGAGGCCGCCGACGAGATCGCCCGCGGCAACGAGGCGGCGCAGCGCGTGCGCGCGGCTGCCGACCGGACCGTGGTCGAGACCACCTCGAACGCCAATCGCGAGGCCGAGATCGTCCGCGGTGAGGCCGATGCCGAGCGGAACCGGGTCTTCGCCGAAGCCTATGGCGACAACCCCGAGTTCTTCGCCTTCTACCGCTCGCTCTCGGCGCTCGAGAACTCGCTCCAGCGGGACAACTCGACCCTGGTGATCTCGCCCGACAGCGCTTTTGTCGGACCGCTCTTCGAGGCGATCCGGGCCGAGGGCATCGACGCGGTGAACATCACCGAGACCGATATCGAGCGGCTGCGCGAACTGGCTCCGGCCAGCGAGCTGTCGCCCGATCTTCCCGACACCGCGCGCGAGCAGCTCGAGCGCGACGCCGAGGAGGCCGAGGGCATGCTCGACAGCGAGTTGCCCGCGCCAGAGGACGAGAGCGGCGAGGACGACCCCGCGCCGGTGAACTGAGCCGATGACGCTGTCGCCCGCCGAGATCGTCTTCGTGATGCTCGCAGGCGCGTTGATCCTGGAGGGGCTGGCCTACGGGCTGGCCCCTTCGCTTGTCGAGCGCATGCTCGAAGCGCTGGCAGCGCTGCCCGAAGACGCGCGGCGCACCCTTGGCGCGCTTACCGCGGTGACCGGCCTGATCCTCTTGTGGTTTGCGCTCTGAGACGGATTTCGAAGCGAAATCCGCCAGCCCGGCAGGCCCGGCGGCGCGGCCTCTTCGGGGAAGAGGCCGCGCCGCCTGCCGCTCGTTTTCGGGTCACGAGCAAGTGACAGAAAAAATCGCGCTTTTTGCGCGACGGCAAACACCATATCTTTACGCTAAAGCATCAGAACCGGCCGCGATGCGTTTTCGCAGGCCGCGCGACAACAGGAGTATGATTTGACCCAGCTGGTGAGCCGACCTGCCCCTCGTACCGCCCCGAGACACCAGACCAGTGCCGCCGCCCGCGTGCCGATGACCGCGCTGCGCGCGGTCTGGGTCGCGACGCTCGCGCTCTTTCTCCTGGGCCTCACCGCCATCGCAAGCCAGGCGCGGGGCGCGCCGGAAAGCTTCGCCGACCTGGCCGAGGAGATCAGCGATGCGGTGGTGAACATCACCACCTCCACGATGGTCGAAGGACGCACCGGCCCCGAGGGCATGGTGCCCGAAGGCTCGCCCTTCGAGGATTTCTTCCGCGAGTTCCGCGACCGCAACGGCGAGGGCAACCGCCCGCGCCGCTCCTCGGCGCTGGGCTCGGGCTTCGTGATCTCGGAAGACGGCTACATCGTCACCAACAACCACGTCATCGACGGCGCCGACGAGGTCACGATCGAGTTCTTCTCGGGCTCCGAGCTCGACGCCAAGGTGGTGGGCACCGACCCCAACACCGACATCGCGCTTCTGAAGGTCGAAGCCGACACGCCCTTGCCCTTCGTCAGCTTCGGCGACAGCGACCTCGCGCGCGTCGGCGACTGGGTCATGGCGATGGGCAACCCGCTCGGGCAGGGTTTCTCGGTCTCGGCGGGCATCGTCTCGGCGCGGAACCGGGCGCTCTCGGGCAGCTATGACGACTACATCCAGACCGACGCCGCCATCAACCGCGGTAACTCGGGCGGCCCGCTCTTCAACATGGATGGCGAGGTGATCGGCGTGAACACCGCGATCCTGTCGCCGACCGGCGGCTCGATCGGCATCGGCTTCTCGATGGCCTCGAACGTGGTGATCCGCGTGGTCGACCAGCTCAAGGAGTTCGGCGAGACCCGGCGCGGCTGGCTCGGCGTGCGCATCCAGGACGTCACCGAGGACGTGGCCGAGGCGATGGGGCTCGAAGCGGCGCGCGGCGCGCTCGTGACCGACGTGCCGGACGGTCCGGCAAAGGATGCAGGCATGCTCGCGGGCGACGTGATCCTGAATTTCGACGGCAAGGAGGTCGAGGATACCCGCGGCCTCGTCCGGCAGGTCGGCAATACCGAGGTCGGCAAATCGGTGCGCGTGGTGGTCAACCGCGAGGGCGCGACGGAGACGCTGAAGGTCACGCTCGGCCGCCGGGAAGACGCCGAGAGCGCCGAGACCGACACCGAGGAAACGCCCGAGGCCGAGGAGCCGCCCGCGGCGGCCGAGATCCTCGGGCTGACGCTGTCGCCGCTGACCGCGGAGCTGCGCGAGGAGTTCAACCTCTCCGACAGCGCCAAGGGGCTGATGGTCACCGATGTCGACGAGACCTCCGAGGCGTTCGAGAAGGGCTTGCGCGCCGGTGACCTGATCACCGAGGCCGGTCAGGCCGAGGTGCTGTCGGTCGAGGATCTCGATGCGCGGATCGACGAGGCGCGCGAGGCGGGGCGGAAGTCGCTCCTGCTGCTCGTCCGCCGCGACGGCGACCCGCGCTTCGTGGCGCTCGGGCTCGACGAAGCCGAATGATCTGACAGGCGGGTCTCTCGCCGATAACGGGGCGCCCCTGTCATGGGGGCGCCCCGTGTCGTTCGGGAGGCGCGATCCGTGTCAGCCGTCGCGGGCCGGATCGTCGGGATGGCTGGAGAAGAGCGCGATCTTGTTGCCCTGCGGATCGCGCAGATAGGCCACGAAGAACCGCGGCCCGTAGGAGGCGCGAAAGCCGGGCTGGCCCTCGTCGGTGCCGCCCGCGCGCAAGGCTGCCGCGTGCAGGGCCCGCACCTGCGCCTGGTCGCGGGCCTCGAAGGCGACCATCGTCCCGTTGCCGGGCGCGGCCCCGCGCCCGTCGAAGGGCGGTTTGACGTAGAAATCCGGCAGGCCGCGTTCCTCGGCCCCGGGCAGGGTGTAGCTCAGCCCCTCGGGGCCTTCGCTGACGGCGTAGCCCAAGGCAGGCAGCACCACGTCATAGAAGCGTCGGGCGCGGGCGATGTCATCGGCGCCGACCGTCACATAGGCGATCATCGGGTCCGGTCCTCGGGGCGGGCCGGTCGGGTGACGAGGCCCCGCGCGGTCGGCGCGGCCTCGGTGGATGTGGCGCGCGGGGTCAGCAAAAGCCCGCCGCGCGGACGGCCTGCACCGAGGGGCGGGCCTCCATCGTCTCGTGGAAGTGGGCGAGCTTGGGATAGGCTGTGATGTCGACGCCATCGCCCGGCAGCCAGCAGGTGATCGCGAAGAGATGGGCGTCGGCGATGCTGAGGCGGTCTCCGAGAACGAAGGGGCCGGTCAGGATATGCGCCTCCACATGGGCCGCGCAGTCGCCCATCGTCTGGGGCACCTTGGCACGCATGTCGGCCAGGCTCTCGTCGCGATCCGCCCAGCGGGTGCCGCGGAGCTTGTGGGCATGGGCGACATGCATCGTGGCGGCGAAATAGTGGAGCGCCTCGCGGATGCGGGCCTGGGCCTCGGCGCCCTCGGGCATGAGGCCCGCCTCGGGGGCGCGGGCGTGGATGTATTCGAGGATCGCGCCGGTCTCGGTCAGCCGCAGTTCGCCGTCGATCAGAAGCGGCACGCGGCCCTTGGGATTGAGCGCGAGGTAATCGGGTCCGCGCTGCTCTGAGGCGCGGAACTCGAGGCGGCGGGCCTCGTAGGGCAGACCTGCCTCTTCGAGCGCGACGGCGGCGGCGACGGCGATGGTGGCGGGGGCGATGTAGAGGATCATTGGGTGTGTCGGGGCGGTCATTCGCTCAGCCTTCGGAGAGGGGGGAGATCACGAGGCCCAGGGCGCGCGCGCTTTCGAGCGACAGCTGCGCGCTGTCGAGACCGCGCGTCGACTGGTAGGCGCGGATCGCGTCGCGGGTGGCGGCGTCGAGCGTGCCGGTGACCGGTCCGCGATAGAGCCCGCGGGCGGCCAGGGCGCGCTGCAGGGTGGCCAGGAACTCGGGCGTGATCTCGGCCGGGCAGGGCGCTTCGAACCGGGTCTCGCCGCGCGGACGCACGACGCGGGGCACGGTGGCGTTGCGGTAGATCGGCGGGCGGATCACGGTGCCGTCGGCGGCGAGCTCGGCCTGCACGACCTGCACCTGGCCCGGCACCTGTTCGTAGACGGCGGGGGTGATCTCGGTGGCGTAGCAGCGCCCGTCGGCGGCGGTCTCGAGCGGCGGCGGGGGCTCGGCGTCTTCGGGCGCGGGACCGGTCTCCGCGCAGGCGGCGGTCAGCGCCAGGAGCGCGGCGGCACGGAACGGGGGGCGGATCATGGCGGCGGCTCGGGCCTCGGGGCGGTTTTGCCGCCGAGCCTAGCCGCTTTCGGCGGGGGCGGGAAGCACTCCGGCAGGATCGCAGAGCCGGTCGAGCATCGCGGAGATGTCCTCGACCTCTTCGGCGATCACATGGGTGACGCCGTGGCTGCGCTGGACCCGGCCGGTGACCCTGAGAAGCCGCCCGGCGATCACCGCGCGCCGGAAGCGTTCGTAGATGGATTTCCAGACGATGATGTTGATCACGCCGGTCTCGTCCTCGAGCGTCAGGAAGATCACCCCCTTGGCGGTGCCGGGACGCTGGCGCAGGATCACCAGCCCGGCGACGGCCACCCGCGCGCCTTCGGGCGGCAGCTCGATCCGCTCGGCGGTGAGGCAGGCGGGCGGGCGCGGCCAGACGGGCCGCGTGTCGCGTTGCGTGGAGAGAGGGGCGCGAGGGGGCGGGCGGAGGATCTGCATGTGAACAAATATAGAACATTTTCGGCGGAGCGCCAAGTCCCGGAATGGGGTCCAGCGGTCATCGAAACACCCGATCGGGGTGATCGGTGCGCTCTGCGCGATCCGGGCTGGAAACGTCCCGCGCGCTTGGATACCACATGCTCCGACACTTTCGAGGAGACGACGATGGCAAAGATCACCTATGTCGAACATGACGGCACCGAGCACGTGGTCGAGGTCGCGAACGGGCTGACCGTGATGGAAGGGGCGCGCGACAACGGCATTCCCGGCATCGAAGCCGATTGCGGCGGCGCCTGCGCCTGTTCGACCTGCCATGTCTATGTCGATCCCGCCTGGGTGGAGAAGCTGCCGCCCAAGGAGGACATGGAAGAGGACATGCTCGATTTCGCCTACGAGCCCGATCCCGCGCGCTCGCGCCTGACCTGCCAGCTGAAGGTCTCGGACGCGCTGGACGGTCTGAAGGTGCAGATGCCCGAAAAGCAGATCTGATGCCTGCCCGGGCGCCGCGTCCCGGGTCCGCTGCGTGGCGGCGTCTTGCCCGCGGCGCGGTGGCGGCGTCGGGCCTGTGGCTGGCGGGCGCGTGCGGCTCGGTCGCGCAGGAGATCGTCGCGGCGCGCTTCGCCGAACCCACGGCGCGCTACGCGCATGGGGTTCTGGGCGATGCGCTCGAATGGGCGGCGCTGGAATGGACGCTCTCGGATGGGCGCAGCCTGCGTGCCGCGCTGCCCGAGACGATGGTCTTCGAGGACCTCGCGCCGCGGCTCTGGGATGTCGATGGCGACGGTCTGTCGGAGATCGTCGTGGTCGAGACGGCGCTCGACCGGGGCGCGCGGCTGGCGGTCTGGGGCGCCTCGGGGCGGATCGCCGCGGGGCCGTTCATCGGTCGCGCGAACCGCTGGCTGGCGCCGGTGGCGGCGGTCGATCTGGACGGGGACGGCCGCATCGAGATCGCGCTTGTCGACCGTCCGCATCTCGCCAAGGAGCTGCAGCTCTGGCGGATCGCGGGCGAGGGGCTGGAGCGGGTCGCCTCCTACGGCGGTGTCTCCAACCACCAGATCGGCTGGGACGTGATCATCGGCGGCGCGCGCGATTGCGGGGACGGGCCGGAACTGGTGCTGGGCTCGGGCGATTGGCTGGAGCTGGTGGCGCTGCGCTTCGACGGGGCGGAGTTCGCGCGGAGCTCCCTCGGGCCGTGGAGCGCGGAGGCGGCGCGTCGGGCGCTGTCCTGCGGGTAGGGGCGGGCGTTCTGGCGAGTGTGAGCGCCTGACGGAGCAGTCTTTCCGATCAAAACGGGCAGGCCGGCAGGCGACGGGATCGCCGCGCCGTCCACCGGACAAAAGGCCGGGAGGCAGGCGCCCCCGCACCTGCGCCCCGGCCAGTCAAGAGCTTCTCCGGTACCGGGACCGCATCGCAGCGGCCCCACATCCCTCTTATCGCGCGGAATGGTTAAGAGCCGGTTAGCGGATGGGATCGAAAAGCGCGTCTTTCAGCGTGCAGTCCCGGACCACATCGGCGCCGCAAGGCACCGGGTCGAGCGATTTCGACAGGCAGAGCCGGACCTCCTGGATGCGGTCCTCGCGGCAGGTCACGGTCAGCATATCCGGCTCGAGCCCGGGATTGGCCTTGAGGAAGGCCTCTTCGACCAGCTTCGCCGGAAGTTTCACGGGTTTCGTCAGACGATCCAGCACCTCGGGCTTGGCGAGCGTGTCATAGGCCTCTTGCGCAAGGTCGTAGTAGCTTTGTGCATCGAGACCCGAGCAGGTGCCGTGCTTCTTCCACTGGTGCCAGGCTAGCCCGGCCGAGCCCATCTCGGGGCCGAGCGCGCGGGTCATCGCGCGCGAGGGCGGGGCGTGGGGTGTGCGGCAATAGGACGGCCAGCCGCGGTGATATTGCGGCCAGAGCCCGTGCAGCACCCAGCCCGCATCGCGCTCGGGCGCGCATTGCTCGGCGCCGCGCGCATCGCCTTCGAGCGCGCACCAATTGGGCGACCAGCTGAGCGACAGCACGTAATAGTCGAACTCGCCCGCAAGCTCGCCTTCGGCCCGCGCCATGCCTGCTGCCAGGACCAGCGCCACGATCCACCGCATTTCCACTTTCCTCCGTCACCTGCAGCGACTATAAGCCCGCCAAGTTTCCCGACAACGGCAACCCGGTCCGGACCTCCCGGATCCTCCCGCGGCCCAGAGCCCGGGGCCGAGGTAGATATTATTCGACGAGGAGAAAGACGATGGCAAAGCTCCTGCATCCCAAGGCGACCGCTGTCTGGCTGGTCGACAACACCACGCTGACCTTCAAGCAGATCGCCGATTTCACCGAGATGCACGAGCTCGAGGTGCAGGGCATCGCCGATGGCGATGTGGCCGCCGGTGTGAAAGGCTTCGACCCCGTGGCCAACAACCAGCTCGAGCAGGGCGAGATCGACAAGGGCGAGAAAGACGTCCTCTACAAGCTCAAGCTCAAGTTCAACCCGGCCGCCCGGGACGAGGAAAAGCGCCGCGGTCCGCGTTACACGCCGCTCTCCAAGCGCCAGGACCGTCCGGCCGCCATCCTGTGGCTGGTGAAGTTCCATCCCGAACTGTCGGACGGCCAGATCGGCAAGCTCGTCGGCACCACCAAGCCGACGATCCAGGCGATCCGCGAGCGCACGCATTGGAACATCGCGAACATCCAGCCCATCGACCCGGTCGCGCTGGGGCTCTGCAAGCAGTCCGAGCTGGACGCGGCGGTGGCCAAGGCCTCGAAGAAGTCCGACGCGGTGATGAACGACGACGAGCGCCGCAAGCTGGTGTCGACCGAGCAATCGCTCGGCATGGATCCCGAACCGCGCCTGCCCTCGGCGATCGAGGGGCTCGAGACCTTCTCGCTCTCCGATCCGCGCGATGACAGCGACGACGAGGATCCGCGCGACGACAAGAACTACGCGGATGCGGATTCGTTCTTCAACCTGCCCGAGGGTGATGATGACGAGGACGATGACAGCGACGATCCGCGCCGCTGATCAACCGCTCCGTCTTCGGACCAGCAGGACCCGCGCCCCGGCGCGGGTTCTTTCGTTTCGGGCATCTTAGGGTGGCTGCGGTTGGTCCCTTGGCGGGCGCAGTCCCGTCGCGACCGGTGCCGGTCCGTGAGAGGCGCGCCTAGCGCGGCGCGTCGCCATAGGCGTTCGGCCCGGGCTCGCCCTTCTGGATGTAGAACCAGATCAGCACCAGCGTCCCGATCACCGGGATCAAGCAGAGCAGGAGCCACCAGCCGGATCGGCCGGTATCGTGCAGCCTCCGCGCCCCGATGGCGATGTTGGGCAGGATCAGGGCAAGCGCGACGAGGAAGGAGATCGGCTCGCCGGCCTCCGGGGCCCAGCCGAAGACCAGCCCGTCGATGACGTTGGTGATCACGATGATCAGGAAGACGGCCAGCACGTACCACCAGAAGGTGGCGCGGTCCGTGCGGCTTGCGAAACTGGCGTAGTGGCTCAGCCCGTGCTGAAAGGCATTGGTCAGGGACGTCATCGTAACGGCTCCAATTCATTCGCGAGAATGGCATGGAGCCTAGGCGCTCGGGCGCGCCGCCGCACGTGCTTTTCCGCGTTGGGCCGGTCAGATCGCCTTGCGGGCGTTCAGCGCCGCGGTGATCGTGCCGTCGTCGAGGTAATCGAGCTCGCCGCCAATGGGCACGCCCTGGGCCAGCGAGGTGAGCGTCACCTGGCCTTCGAGGAGATCGGCGATGTAATGCGCCGTGGTCTGCCCGTCGATGGTGGCGTTGAGCGCGAGGATGACCTCGGTGATCTCCTCGGAGGGCACCCGGTCGCGAAGCCGCGGCAGGCCCAGCTCTTCGGGGCCGATATTGTCGAGCGCCGAGAGCGTGCCGCCCAGCACGTGGTAGCGGCCCTTGAAGACGCCCGCGCGTTCCATCGCCCAGAGATCGGCCACGTCCTCGACGACGCAGAGAATGCCGTTGGACCGGCGCTCGTCGGCGCAGATGGCGCAGATGTCCGAGGTGCCGATATTGCCGCAGTTGAGGCATTCCCGCGCGGTGGCGGCGACGGTGGCCATGAGCTCCGAGAGCGGGTTGAGGATCAGCCCGCGCTTGCGGATCATGTGCAGGACCGCGCGACGCGCCGAGCGGGGGCCGAGGCCCGGAAGCCGGGCCATCAGCTCGATCAGCGCGTCGATGTCGGACCGCTCGGACACTGCCGGGTCAGAAGGGCAGGTTCATGTCCGCGGGCAGGCCCATGCTCTCGGCGAGCTTCGAGACCTCCTGCTTGGAGCGCTCCTGCGCCTTGAGCTGGGCGTCCTTGATCGCGGCCAGGATCAGGTCCTCGACGACCTCCTTGTCGTCGCCGTTGAAGATCGAGGGGTCGATGTCGAGCGTCTTCAGCTCGCCCTTGGCGGTGCAGGTGGCCTTCACCAAGCCCGCGCCGGCCTCGCCCTCGACGATGATCGCATGCATGTCTTCCTGGAGCTGCGCCATCTTGGTCTGCATCTCCTGCGCGGCCTTCATCATCTTGGCCATGTCGCCAAGCCCGCCTAGTCCCTTGAGCATCTCGTCTCTCCTGTCATCTCTTTCCTCTGAGATACGGGGGCGCGGGCGGTGGAACAAGGGCTGCCGGGTTCCGAACCGGAACCCGCGCGATTTCCGGTTCGGAAATCGGCGCCGGTGGGGGCCGAGCGCTTCACCAGGTGCCGGCGCGCGCGTGTTGGCGCGCCGCTCACTCCTCCTCGAACGGGTCCCACTCGTCCTCGACCTCGGGCAGGGCCTCGGCCTGGGCGTCGCGGGCCTCGTCCTCGGCGCTAGTGATCTTCTCGATCTTGGCACTCGGGAAGGCCAGGAGCGCGGCCTTCACCAGCGGATGCGCCTCGGCCTCGCCGCGCAGCGCAAGCGCGGCGGCGTCGCGGCGCTCGGTGATCGTGGTGGTCTCGGCACCGTTGACCAGGATGACCGCCCAGCGGTTGCCGGTCCAGCGCTGGAGCGCCGCGCCGAGACGCTGGGCAAGATCGGCGGGCGCGCCCTCGGCGGGCGTGAACTCGATCCGGCCGGGCTGGTAGGCGGCGAGACGGACACCGCCTTCGACCTCGACCAGGAGCTTGACGTCGCGATTGGCGCGGATGAGTTCGATCACGTGCTCGAAGGTCGGGTAGCGCCCCAGCGCGGTCTCGGCCGCGCGCGCGGGCGCGAGGCTGGCCGAGGGGCCCGAGGGACCGGAATGGGTCGCCTGGGGCATGCCGCGCGCCTCGGTCATGGAGGTCGCGCCACCGCCTTGCGCCAGCCCGCCGCCGGGACCGCCCGGGCCCGGGGCGGGGGGAGGCGTTTCCTGCAATTTCCGCAAGAGCTCCTCGGGCGAGGGCAGTTCGGAGACATGCGTCATCCGGATCACCGCCATCTCGGCGGCCATCATCGCGTTCGGCGCCTGCGCCACCTCGTCGAGCGCCTTCAGGAGCATCTGCCAGAGCCGCGTCAGCGGGCGCATGCCGAGTTCCTGCGCGAAGGCCTGTCCGCGGGCGCGCTCGTCGGGCGAGATCGTCGGATCCTCGGCGGCATCGGGCGTGATCTTCACCACGCTGATCCAATGGGTGATCTCGGCGAGATCGCGCAGCACCGCCAGCGGATCGGCGCCATCGGCATATTGTGCGGAGAGCTCGGTCAGGGCGCCCGCGGCATCGCCGCGCATGATCTTCTCGAAGAGGTCGAGCACCCGCCCGCGATCGGCGAGGCCGAGCATGGCGCGCACCTGCTCGGCCCCGGTCTCGCCCGCACCGTGGCTGATCGCCTGGTCGAGAAGCGAGGTCGCGTCGCGGGCCGAGCCCTCGGCGGCGCGGGTGATGAGCGCCAATGCGTCATCGGTGATCTCGGCGCCCTCGGCCCCGGCGATGCGGCGCAGGAGCGCGATCATCACCTCGGGCTCGATTCGGCGCAGGTCGAAGCGCTGGCAGCGCGAGAGCACGGTGACCGGCACCTTGCGGATCTCGGTGGTGGCGAAGATGAACTTCACATGCTCGGGCGGTTCCTCGAGCGTCTTCAGGAGCGCGTTGAAGGCCGAGGTGCTGAGCATGTGCACCTCGTCGATGATGTAGATCTTGTAGCGCGCCGAGGCGGCGCGGTAGCGCACGCTGTCGATGATCTCGCGGATATCGTTGACGGATGTGTTCGAGGCCGCGTCCATCTCGAGCACGTCGACATGGCGGCCTTCCATGATCGCGCGGCAGGGCTCGCACACGCCGCAGGGATCGGTGGTCGGGCCGCCCTGGCCGTCGGGACCGATGCAGTTCAGGCCCTTGGCGATGATCCGGGCGGTGGTGGTCTTCCCAGTGCCGCGGATGCCGGTCATGATGAAGGCCTGCGCGATTCGGTCGGCGGCGAAGGCGTTTTTCAGCGTGCGCACCATCGCGTCCTGGCCGACGAGATCGGCAAAGGTTTCGGGGCGGTATTTCCGCGCCAGGACCTGGTAGGGCTTGGGGCTGTCGTGCTCGCTCATGACCGCGATGCTCCCGCGTCTCGGGGTGTATGTCCAGAGCGCGCCGCCACCAGAATTTTAGGTAAAATTCTGGTGACCCGCGAGACGCGCGGTCTGGCCGTGTGAGAAGGACCAGGATCAGCCACCGCCAGAATTTTAGGTAAAATTCTGGCGGCAGGTCCGTGCATCAGTCGAGCGCCGCGTCGCAGCGGGCGCAGGTTTCGGGATGCGCATGCGTGCCGACATCGGGCAGGATCTTCCAGCAGCGCTGGCATTTCTCGCCCGCGGCCTTGGCGAAGGCCACCGCGACGCCCTCGACCTCGGGCATCCGGAAGGCGTCCTCCGGGGCCGGATCGCCGGTCAGGGTCACGGCCGACGTGATGCAGAGATCGTCGAAGGCCACGCTCTCGAGCGCCGCGCGGGTCTCGGGATCGGTGACGTAGACGATGGGCGCGGCCTCGAGGCTCGCCCCGATCACCTTGTCGGCGCGCTGCACCTCGAGCGCCGCCGTCACGACACGGCGGGCCCGGCGGACGCGGGCCCATTTCGCAGCGAGCGCGTCGTCGCGCCACTCGGCCGGTGTCTCGGGCAGGTCCTGGAGATGCACCGAGCTCGTCTCGCCCGGGAACCGCTCCAGCCAGACCTCTTCCATGGTGAAGACGAGGATCGGCGCGAGCCAGGTGGTCAGGCGGTGGAACAGGATGTCCATGACCGTCCGGGCCGCCCGGCGGCGCGGGGTATCGCCATCGCAGTAGAGCGCATCCTTGCGGATGTCGAAATAGAAGGCCGAGAGCTCCACCGTCGCGAAGTCGAAGAGCGCGCGGAAGACGCCCTGGAAATCGAACTCCGCATAGCCCTTGCGCACGCGTTCATCGAGCTCGGCCAGACGGTGCAGCACCCAGCGTTCGAGCTCGGGCATGTCGGCGGGCTCGACGCGGTCGTCCTCGGAGAAATGGCCCACGGCGCCCAGGAGGAATCGCATGGTGTTGCGCAGGCGGCGGTAGCTGTCGGCGGTGCCCTTCAGGATCTCCGGGCCGATGCGCTGGTCGGCGGTATAGTCGGTCTGCGCCACCCAGAGCCGCAGGATGTCGGCGCCGTATTGCTTGACGACGTCCTCGGGCGCGACGGTATTGCCGAGCGATTTGGACATCTTGTTGCCCTTCTCGTCCAGCGTGAAGCCATGCGTGACCACGTTGCGGTAAGGCGCGCGGCCCATCGTGCCGCAGGCCTGCAGCATCGAGGAGTGGAACCAGCCGCGATGCTGGTCTGTGCCCTCCATGTAAACATCGGCGATGCCGTCGGCGGTGCCGTCCTCGCGGTCGCGCAGGACGAAGGCATGGGTCGAGCCGCTGTCGAACCAGACGTCGAGAATGTCGAAGACCTGGTCCCACTCGGCGGGATCGTAGTCGTTACCGAGGAACCGCTCCTTGGCGCCGGGCTTGTACCAGGCGTCCGCGCCCTCGGCCTCGAAGGCTTCGAGGATGCGGGCGTTGACCGCGTCGTCCTTGAGCAGGAAATCGGGATCGGTCGGCAGCGCGCCGGCCTTGGTGAAGCAGGTCAGCGGCACGCCCCAGGCGCGCTGGCGCGAGAGCACCCAGTCGGGACGGCTCTCGATCATCGAGTACAGCCGGTTCCGGCCCGTGCGCGGCCACCACTGGACGAGCTGGTCGATGGAGGTCAGCGCCCGCTCGCGGATGGTGGTGCCGTAGGTGTCCTGGCCGTCACCGACTGTGCGGTCGATGGCGGCGAACCATTGCGGCGTGTTGCGGTAGATCACCGGCGCCTTCGAGCGCCAGCTATGCGGGTAGGAGTGCTTGATCTTGCCGCGCGCGAGAAGGCCTCCGACCTCGACGAGCTTGTCGATCACGGCCTTGTTCGCGGTGCCCTCGGCGCCCTTGCGCGACAGGATGAAATGACCTCCGAAGAAGGGCAGGTCGGCGCGGAAGGAGCCGTCATCCATCACGTTGTAGGTGATGACCTGATCGAGCATGCCGAGATCGCGGTAGAGCTCGTATTCCTCCATGCCGTGGCTCGGGGCGCAATGGACAAAGCCGGTGCCCTCGTCGTCGGTGACGAAATCGGCGGCGCGGAAATCGCGCAGATCGTCCCATTCGCCGTTCGAGCCTTCGGCGCCGCGCAGCGGATGGGCGAGCTTCATGCCGGAAAGCTGTGCCTGCGAGACATCGCCGACGCGGGCCCACTGATCGTCGGAAAGGCGTGCCTTGGCAAAGGTTTGCGCGGCGAGGTTGTCGGCGAGGATGAAGCGCTCGCCGGGCTCGGCCCAGCATTCCTCGGGCGTGTCGGTGACCTCGTAGAGGCCGTAGGAGATGGTCTCTCCGTAAACCACGGCCTTGTTCGACGGGATGGTCCAAGGGGTGGTCGTCCAGATGACGACCTTGGCGCCCTGCAGACGCGCCGCGGCCTCCGCCTGCGCCTCGGCCAGCGCCTCGCGCTCCTCGTCACCGGCCTCTTCGTCCGAGACGTCGAGATCGGGCAACGCGAACTCGGCCACCTTGAACTTCACCCAGATCGTGAAGCTTTCCTTGTCGTGATACTCGACCTCGGCCTCGGCCAGCGCGGTCTTCTCGATCGGCGACCACATCACCGGCTTCGAGCCCTGGTAGAGCGTGCCAGTCATCAGGAATTTCTGGAACTCCTCCGCGATGATCCGCTCGGCGCGGTAATCCATCGTCAGGTAGGGGCGGTCCCAGCAGCCGGTGATGCCCAAGCGCTTGAACTCCTCGCGCTGGATGTCGATCCAGCCCTCGGCGAAGCGGCGGCATTCCTGGCGGAAATCGACGGTGTCGACCTTGTCCTTGTCGAGACCCTTCTTGCGATACTGCTCTTCGATCTTCCACTCGATGGGCAGGCCGTGGCAGTCCCAGCCGGGGATATAGCGCGCGTCATGGCCCATCATCTGGTGCGAGCGCACGATGATGTCCTTGATCGTCTTGTTGAGCGCGTGGCCGATATGCAGATGCCCGTTGGCATAGGGAGGGCCGTCATGGAGCGTGAAGGGCGGCCGCTCTCCCGCGGTCTCGCGCAGGCGGTCGTAGATGCCGATCTCCGCCCAGCGGGCAAGCCATTCGGGCTCGCGCTTGGGCAGGCCCGCGCGCATCGGGAAATCGGTCTTGGGCAGGTTCAGGGTGTCTTTGTAGTCGGGCGTGTCGGTCACGGTCTCGGCGCACATGGGGCTGCGTCCTCGGTCAAAGTCGATCTGGGCAGGGTCGGTCTGGATACGTGTCGGCGCGAAGGGTCGGACGCCTGAAATCCCGGCGCAGCAGGTGCTTACGCCGGGCAGCTAATTCGGATGAGGATCGCGAATGCCGGGGTCATGATCCGCCTTATAGGCCTGCCCGCGGTCATGGTCCAGAGCGGGACGCGTGGCCGCGCCTATCGCTCGATTGTGGCGGTTCCAGAGATGGGCGGCACGGGCCTCGGGCGGCCCCGGCGGCGGTCGCGGATCCGGATCGAGACGGCGAGCGACCCGGCGGCGATCCAGAAGCTCTGGATAAGCGCCGAGGCGAGGTTGAAGCTTTGCGTCAGGCTGACGAGGACGCAGATCGCCGCCATCGTGTTCAGGACGAAATAGGGGATGCACTCGCTGCTCAGGATGCGGAGCGACAGGCAGATGTAGTTGCAGGCATAGAGCGAGACGCCGACCAGCCCCACGGCCTCGCAGATCAGCGGCAGGTCAAGTTCGGTAAGGACGATCATTCTGAAAACTCCCAGGCGCAGGTGCGCCGGACCGGCGCGCTTGGGAAAACCGATACTGACGCAGCGTGATGCGGGCGTTTCTGTTGCGTCAGAACCTCGGTCGACGCGGCAATCGTTCGGGGCCGTCTTTGTCGGCAGGGATTGGCCGATCTTTTCGTGACCACGCGGCAAAGCTTTGCCGACCAAGTCCTTGATGCGAAAAGGCCTCTTTTCGGAGCGGTCGCGGGACGTCAGGAAGGTCGACACGCGACCGGGCAGCAGCAGCCGGATCGCGGAATGACGTCGCATCAGTGTCCCGCGGCGTCCGGCGAGGTCCGGTTGATCCCCGCGGCCTCGCCCCCCCCTTTCCTTAAAGCTGGACGGCGACCCGCGCGCCTAGCCGTCGCGCTTGCGGTCGAAGAGCCCGGTGAGCGAGCGCCCGACGAGACCCCGGACCGAGGGGCGCTCCTTGGGGGTGAAGGGCAGAGGGCGGCAGACCTCCATCGCCGCGACGCCGACCCGTGCCGTCAGCGCCCCGTTGACCATGCCTTCGCCGAAGCGGCGCGAGAGCTTGGCGAGCACGTTGCCGCCCAGGAGCGGCTCGATCATGTCTTCGCCCGCTGCGACCGCGCCGGTGGCGAGAAGATGGGTGAAGACCGCGCGCATCAGCCGCCAGCTTCCGATGGTGCCGGAGCGGCCTCCGTAGATCTCGGCGACGCGGCGGATCATGCGCAGGTTCGACACCAGCGCGGCGGCGACATCGGCAAAGCTCAGGGGCACCAAGGCGGTGACGCCCGCGACCTGCCGGGCGGCGGCCTCGACCTCGCGGCGCGCGGCGGCGTCGAGCGGCGCCAGAAGCTCGCGGCTTGCGAGGTCGAGAAGCGCCTCGCCATCGAACACGTCGCCCTTGCGCTCGGCAAGGCGCGAGCGGCCCCAGCTCGTATCCTCGCGCCCCGCGTAGAGCGTCTCGAGCCGTGCCACCACGTCCTGCGCGGCCTCGAGCCCGCCGCCGTCCCGCGCCGCCTGCGCATCACGATGCAGCGCATCGAGACGCCCGAGCCGCGAGATCGCGGCGATCTCCTTGACCGCGATGGCCAGCACCACGAAGGCGAAGAGCCCGAAGAGCCCCGCCACCGCCCAACCGAGCATGGGATAGGCGGCCAAGAGCCCGGTGACGAACTCCCACGCCGCCGCCGCGAGCACCGTGGCCAGGATCGCGCCCGCCAGCCCCCAGAACCAGCGCGCGAGCCGCGAGGGCTTGCGCGCGGCGAGGACCGCCGCCGTGGTCATGGCGCGGCCCTCGGGACGGTCGCTCTCATCGGGGACCGGCGGCGCGCGGTCGGGGCCGGGCAGGGCGCTGGCCACGTCCTCGTCGATCTCGATGGTGACGGGGCCGAAGCGGGTCTTGCGGCTGGCGTCGCTCATGTCGTCTCGCTCCTTTGCCAGCGGAACTGGATGTCCGGCAGGCCTTCGTCATTGTCGCCCGAGGTGCGCCGGACCGGCACGAACCCCTCGCGGTCATAGAAGCGCTGCGCGCCGGTATTGGCCTCGAAGGTCCAGAGCGACAGCGCGCTCTCCCCGCTCTTGGCCGCGTCGAGAAGCCGCGCGCCGATTCCGCGCCCGCGCGCGCCCTCGCCGAGATAAAGCGCGTGGACATCGCCTCCGTCCCGGGCGAGAAAACCCGCCGGGGCGCCGTCGGTCTCGGCGGTCGTGACCCAGCCCGCGTCGATCATCTGCGACAGGAATGACACCGCCTCGGCGCCGCTGTAGAGCTGCGGCATCCAGGGCGTCGCGCGCACCCAACCATCGAGTATCGCGCCAAGCGCGCCCGCATCGAGCGGCCGGGCAGGGCGCAGCGTCACGCTCACAGCCGGTCTCCGAACAGGAACTGCGCCGCGCGGTCGAGCCGGATATGCGGCGGGCCTTCGTCGGGCCGGAGCGAGAGGCGCGGCGGCTCGAAGCGGGTGCCGCCGAAATCGCCGTCGAGCCAGCTCTGTTGCCCCTCGCGCGCCGAGGACAGAAGCCGCGCCGGATCGTCCGGAAACTCGCCCGGCCAGACCACCGCGGTGCGCCCGTTCGCGAGCCGCCCGCGCACGCCGCGCAGGTCGCGGCCCTCATGGGCGATCGTCTCCTCGGTGGTGGCGCGCAGGCTCGCCAGCGACATCGCCTCGGTCTGGGCCCCGGCGAAGCGCGCGCGCTCGGCGGCGTCGCGGGTCAGCGCCTGCATGATCCGGGTGAGCTGGCCATGCTGGGTGTGGTGCAGGTGATCGGCCTTGGTCGCGGCGAAGAGGATCTTCTCGACCCGTTTGCCGAGGAGAACCCGCGTCAGGAACGCGTTTCGCCCGGGCCGGAAGGCCGAGAGAATCTCGGCCATGGTCCGGCGCAGATCCTCGACCGCGCGCGGCCCGCGATGAAGCGCACCGAGCGCGTCCACCAGCACCACCTGCCGGTCGATCCGGGCGAAGTGATCGCGGAAAAAGGGTTTGACCACGCGCGATTTATACGCCTCGAACCGCCGCGACATCTCCTGCCAGAGCGATCCGCGTCCCGCGCTCTCGGCGGGCGGCAAGGGGGCGAAGGTCAGGACCGGCGAGCCCGCCAGATCGCCGGGCAGAAGGAACCGCCCCGGGCTCAGGTCGGACCAGCCCTCGACGCGCGCCGCCTCGAGATAGGCGGTGAAGAGATCGGTGAGCGCGCGCGCCCGGGGCTCGTCAAGCTTGGCGGCACCGTCCTCGGCCCGCGCCGCGGCCAGATAGGCCTGCGCGCAGTCGCGGTGTTCCAGACGGGCGAGCGTCTCCTGCGACCAGCCGGCATAATCCTTGTCGAGCAGCGCCAGGTCCAGAAGCCATTCTCCGGGATAATCGACGATATCGAGATGCACCCGGCGCGGCCCCTGCACGCTGCCGAGAAACCCGCCCGCGCGGACATTGAACGACAGCCGCAGCTCCGAGATCGCCCGGGTGCTTTCCGGCCAGGACGGCTCGTTGGCCATCAGGCGTCCGAGATGGGTCTCGTAATCGAAGCGCGGCAGGGTGTCGTCGGGCTGGGGCTGGAGATAGGCGGCGCTGATCCGTCCCTGCGCCGCGGCGGAGAGCTGCGGCATGCGCGCCCGGTCGATCAGGTTGGCGACGAGCGAGGTGATGAACACCGTCTTGCCCGACCGCGCGAGCCCGGTGACGCCCAGCCGCACGACCGGCTCGAAGAAGGTCTCGGACACCGTGCCGGCGACCTGTTCCACCCCCCGGGCGAGGCTGTCCGCGAGGGGTCCGATCATGCCGTCTGCCGCTCCTGTGCTTCCATATCCGCTGCTCGGAGAGATAGGCGCAGGACGGCCAAAGGGGAAGGGCGGCGCTTGCTCCGGGCCGGGCGGGGCGCTAGAGGCGGCACCATGCCGAGATATGCGCTCAGGGTCGAATACGAGGGGGTGCCCTTCGCGGGCTGGCAGCGCCAGGCCGAGCATCCGTCCGTGCAGGGCGCGATCGAGGCGGCGCTGGCGCGGCTCGAGCCCGGCCCCCACACCATCGCCGCCGCGGGCCGCACCGATGCGGGCGTGCATGCGCGCGGGCAGGTCTGCCATTGCGATCTCGAAAAGGACTGGGATCCGTTCCGGCTGGTCTCGGCTCTGAACCACCACCTGAAGCCCGCGCCGGTGGCGATCACCGCGGGCGCGCGGGTCGACGAGGACTGGCACGCGCGGTTCTCGGCGCGGGAGCGGCGCTACCTCTACCGCATCCTCAACCGCCGCGCGCGCCCGACGCTCGAGGCAGGCCGCGTCTGGCAGGTGCCGCATCCGCTCGATCTCGGCGCCATGCGCGAGGGCGCCGCCTATCTGGTGGGCAAGCACGATTTCACGACCTTCCGCTCGACCCAGTGCCAGGCGGCCTCGCCGGTCAAGACGCTGGACAGCCTCGAGATCACCGAGATCGAGACCGGCGCGGGTCGCGAGATCGAGCTGCGCCTCGCCGCGCGCTCCTTCCTGCACAACCAGGTCCGAAGCTTCGTCGGCACGCTCGAACGGGTCGGTGCGGGGGCCTGGGAGCCTCGGCGCGTGTCCGAGGCGCTCTCCGCCCGCGACCGCGCCGCCTGCGGACCCGTCGCCCCGCCGCAGGGCCTCTACCTGATGGCGGTGGGCTATCCCGAGGATCCCTTCGCCGATTGAGCGGGACACCCCTCCCGACCACCATCAGCGCGTCCCACGCCCATCTGCCGGGCGCGGCGCTCCAGGCTTCATCTGTCAGATAAATATCCAATCCGACCTCTCCGCCCGCGTCACGCCGGTGTGAGGGACCGGACCGGTCCGCTTGAACCCGCCCCGTCGCCCGCTAGCTCGCCCGGACATGAAGACAGCCCTCATCATCGGCCGCTCGGGCGGCATCGGGTCGGCCCTGGCCCAGGAGCTCGAGGCGCGCGGGGTCGCGGTCACCGGCCTCTCGCGCGCCGAGGACGGGCTCGAGATCACCGACGAGGCCTCGGTCGAGCATCATCTCGGCGCGCTCGAGGGCCCGTTCGACCTGATCTTCGTGGCCACCGGCGCGCTCAAGATCGACGGCGCGGCCCCGGAGAAAAGCCTCTCCGATCTCGCTGCCAAACCGCTGGCCGACCAGTTCGCCACCAACGCCATCGGTCCGGCGCTGATCCTGAAACATGCCAAGCGGCTCCTGCCTCGGCGCGAGCCTGCCGTCCTCGCCTGCCTCTCTGCGCGGGTCGGGTCGATCGGCGACAACGGACTCGGCGGCTGGTACGGCTACCGCGCCGCGAAGGCAGCGCTGAACCAGATCGTGCACACCGCCGCCATCGAGCTTTCCCGCAGTCACCGGCAGCTTGCCTGCGTAGCGCTCCATCCCGGCACGGTCGAGACCCGCTTCACCGCCGACTACCAGGACAGCCACCCGACCGTGACGCCCGAGACCGCAGCGGCGCGGCTCGTCGACCTTCTCGAACAGCTCACGCCCGAGCATACCGGCCGGTTCTTCGACTACGCCTTCGAGGAGATCCCCTGGTGAGCCGTCTCATCCTCGTCCTCGGCGACCAGCTCTCCGAAGATCTCTCGGCGCTTCAGGAGGCCGACAAGGACGGCGATGTCGTCGTCATGGCCGAGGTCGCCGACGAGGCGAGCTACGTCCAGCATCACCCGAAGAAGATCGCCCTGATCTTCGCCGCGATGCGCAAGTTCGCGGCGCGGCTCAGGAATGACGGCTGGGACGTGCGCTATTCCGAGCTCGACGACAGCGACAATACCGGCTCGATCCCGGGCGAGCTTCTGCGCCGGGCCGACGAGACCGGCGCGACCGAGGTCATCGCCACCCAGCCCGGCGAGTTCCGACTGATCGGCCTTCTCGACGAGATGGGCCTGAAGGTCACCCAGCTCCCAGACACCCGGTTTCTCTGCAGCCTCGAGAGGTTCGAGGATTGGGCGAAGGGCCGCAAGAGCCTCAGGATGGAGTATTTCTATCGCGAGATGCGGCGCGAGCACGGCTACCTCATGGATGGCGACGATCCCGAGGGCGGCCAGTGGAATTACGACCAGGAGAACCGCAAGCCCGCCCCGGACGAGATCGACTTCGGCGGCCCGATGCAGTTCACCCCCGACGAGACCGTCGAGGAGGTGCTCGATCTCGTCGAGGCCCGCTTCGGCAACAGTTTCGGCACCCTCCGGCCCTTCTGGTACGCCACCGATCAGGGCCAGGCGCGCCGGGCGCTGACGCATTTCGTCAAGCACGCGCTGCCGCGCTTCGGCGATTACCAGGACGCGATGATGGGGGAGGAGCGCTTCCTCTATCACTCGGTGATCTCGGCCTATCTGAATATCGGCCTCTTGTCGGCACGCGAGATCTGCGACGCGGTCGAGGCCGCCTACCGCGCAGGCGACGCGCCGCTCAACGCGACCGAGGGCTATATCCGCCAGGTCCTCGGCTGGCGCGAATACATGCGTGGTATCTATTTTCGCGAGGGGCCGGATTACCCGCGCCGCAACGCCCTGAACCACCAGCGCGCGCTGCCGCCGCTCTACTGGGGCGCGGAGACGAAGATGCGCTGCCTGTCGAAGGCGGTCGAGCAGACCCGCGACGAGGCCTATGCCCATCACATCCAGCGCCTGATGGTGACCGGCAATTTCGCGCTTCTCGCCGGAGTGACCCCGCACGAGGTCCACGAATGGTATCTCCGGGTCTATATCGACGCTTTCGAATGGGTCGAGGCGCCGAACGTCGTCGGCATGAGCCAGTTCGCCGATGGCGGCATCATCGCCTCGAAACCCTACGTGTCGTCAGGCTCCTATATCGACCGGATGTCGGATTACTGCGCCGAGTGCCATTACAGCGTGAAGACCAAGACGGGCGAGGGGGCGTGCCCGTTCAACCTCCTTTACTGGGCCTTCATGGACCGCCACCGTGACCGGTTCGAAAAGAACCCGCGCATGGCGCAGATGTACGCGACCTGGGAACGGATGGACGCTGACAAGCGCAAGACCATCCTGTCGGAGGCCGAGACGTTCCTCGGCAAACTCTCGGGCGGCGAGACGGTCTGAGCCTCAGACGAGGCCCAGTTCGGCATCGGAGGCCGAGGTTCCGTACTTCGCCGTCGGCGGCCAGGGCCGGTCGCGCCAATCCGGCTCGAAGGAAAAGCTCGACACCGTGCGCCCCTCGGGCAGCGCCCCGTTGCCGGAGCCCTGGGCGTAATCGTAATAGAGCTTCACGATCTCCTCGCGGCTCACCTGCTGGGCCGCGGGATGCGCAAGGCAGGCCTCGCGCCAGGCCGCGACCCGGGCAAAGCCGCTCTCGGGGAAGGTGAAATCCTCGTAATAGTCGAGAAACCAGAAGCGCATGAACATCGGCGTGAAGACGCATTCGGCATAGCCGAACTCCTCGAAGAGGAACGGCCCCGGGCCGCCCGCATCCTCGAGATGCCCTTCGATCTTGGTGTAGACCTCCAGAAGCTTGTCGAGATGCTCCTGCCGCTTGGCGCGGTCCTGGTTCATGACCATCAGGTAGCCCGCGCCGGTGAACGGCCCCTCGAGCGTGACCAGAAGCGCCTCTGCCGCGCGCTCGAACGGATCGGCGCGCCGGATCGACGGGCCGCCCAGCCAGAGATCGAAGAACTCCAGAAGAACGAGGCTCTCCTTCAGGACCCGCCCGTCGGGCATCTCGAGGACCGGCAACGCGGTCGTCCCGCGCGTCTTCTTGAGAAGGTCGGGATCACGCGGCTTGGTGATGTCCACCACGCGCATCTCCACCGCGTCCTGCCGCCCCTTGAGGGCCAGGAGGATCTCGAGGCGCTGCGAAAACGGGCAGGCGGGAATGTGGTAGAGGATGGGACGGTCGGCCATGGCAGCGCTCCTTCGGCAATCTCTCTCGGTACTGTGACGATGCGCGGGAGGCTTGCCACGCGAGGCTCAGGCCTTGCGCAGCTCGGAGGCCGATTTCAGCACCCGGTCGCCATCGCTCTGCTCGATCAAAAAGGCCGGGTCGTTCACGCTGGCGTCGCGCGTGACCTCGGTGCCCTTGATCGTGCGCGTCACTTTCTCGGTGAACCGCTCGACGATCTCGCCGGTGCCGGTGCCATTTCCCCAGTCCCATTCCACCTTGTCGCCGGTCGCATAGCCCATGATCCACCTCGTCACGTTCGTCTCTGAAGGGGAACCCGCGCGCAACCGCCCCGGTTCCGTGACCTCGTGACCGCCCGCGTGACCCACGTCCCCCCTGCCGGGCGCGCCGCCAAGCGGGTCTCATCTGTCCGAAAATATCCCGGGGAGCGCGAGGGGCAGCGCCCCTCGCATCGCGTGATGATCGGCACGATCAGCACGCCAGACATGCCCGGGGCCCGCAGGGACCCGGACCGCTGACCTCAGCCGTCCTCGGGCGTGGCCTCGCCAGCGGCGCCGTCGCCGGTCTCATCCGAGGCCTCGGGCGCCTCTTCGGGCGCCTCGCGCTCGGCCAGGGCGCCGTTCACCCACTCGCCGCGTTCGGTTTCGCCCGAGGCGTAGCGCATCTCGCCCTCGCCCTGGCGTTTGCCCGCGGCGAACATGCCCTCGTAGACATCGCCATTGGCATAGGTCGCGACGCCCCGGCCGGAGATCTCGCCATCGGCCCATTCGCCCTCGTAGACGAAGCCGTCGGCCATCTCGATCCGGCCCTCGCCATGGCGCTGGCCGCCCTCAAAGCCGCCGGTATAGACGGTGCCGTCGGGATAGGTCGCGGTGCCCTGGCCCTCGCGCTGCCCGTCGACCCAGTCGCCCTCGTAGCGGTAGCCGTCGGGATAGGTCATCACCCCTTGGCCGTGGTTGCGGGCGTTGCGGAAGCCGCCCTCGTAGACAAGCCCGTTGGCGTATTCGGCGCGGCCCTCGCCCTCGATCACCCCGTCGCGCCACTCGCCCTCGTAGGTCGAGCCGTCGGGATAGGTGATCTTGCCGACACCATTGGCGAGATCGCCGTCGAAGCTGCCCTCGTAGACCGAGCCGTCGGGATAGGTGACGCGGCCGTGGCCCGCGATCTGGCCGGCCTCCCACTGGCCGGAATATTCGTAGCCGTCCTGGCCGCGGAACGTGCCCTGGCCTTGGCGCTGGTCGTCGGCGAACTGGCCCTCGTAGACATCGCCATTGGCATAGGTGACCTTGCCCTGGCCGTGCCGCCGCCCTTCGCGGAGATCGCCCTCGTAGACATCGCCATTGGGCTGGGTGAGCGTCCCGATCCCGTCGATCTGGCCATCGGCCCAAGTACCCTCGTAGACCAGCCCGTCGGGCATCACGAGCTTGCCTTCGCCCTCGCGCGCGCCGCCCGCGACGCGGCCCTCGTAGACCGAGCCGTCGGGATAGGTGATCGTGCCGACCCCCTCCTTGACGCCGTTGACCCAGTCGCCCTCGTAGGCGTAGCCGCCCGGCGAGGTCATCGTTCCGCGCCCGTGATGGAGCGCGTTGCGGAACGAGCCCTCGTAGCGGACGCCGTTGGCATAGGTCGCGACGCCCTGTCCGGTGATCTTGCCGTCCTGCCAGCTGCCCTCATAGGTGCCGCCGTCGGCGAAGGTGATCTTGCCCTGGCCCTCGGGCTTGCCCTTGGCGAAGCTGCCCTCGTAGATCGAGCCGTTGGGGAAATGCGCCACGCCCTGGCCGCGGATCTCGCCCGCGACCCAGTCGCCGGTATATTCGTAGCCGTTGGGCAGGGTGTAGGTGCCGGTGCCGTCCTGCAGCCCGTCGCGGAACGTGCCCTGGTAGACGCCCCCGTCATCGTACTGCTTGGTCAGCACTTCGCCCGATTGCGCGGCCGCGCCCAGCGGAAAAGCCAGAAGCGCCGCGCCCAGTATGCCTGCCAGGTCTCGTCTCATCCGCCTGTCTCCGCTCTTGCCTGCCTCGCTGCGGGCCGAAAATAGGGGAGGCGCTGGCAGGGCACAACGCAATTCCCCGACAGGGCGCAGCCTGCGGCGGAGACGCGCATGCCTTCCCCTCGGGGCGCGATCTGCTATGTGGGCGCCCAAAGACAGACGGGACGCGACGACATGGCCGAGACCTTCCGCCTCACCCTGGCCCAGCTGAACGCTGTGGTCGGCGACATCGAGGGCAATGCCCGCGCGGCGCGCCGCGCCTGGGAGGCGGGCCGCGATGCGGGCGCCGATCTGGTGGCGCTGCCCGAGATGTTCATCACCGGCTACAACACCCAGGACCTGGTGCTGAAGCCCGCCTTCCACCTCGAGGCCATCGCCGCCATCGAGGCGCTGGCGGCCGAGTGCGCCGAGGGGCCCGCGCTGGCCATCGGCGGCCCCTGGGTCGAGGGCGCGTCGCTCTTCAACGCCTATTTCATCCTGCAGGGCGGGCATGTCGCCGCCCGCGTGCTCAAGCACCACCTGCCCAACGCCGCCGTCTTCGACGAGGAGCGCATCTTCGCCTCCGCGCCGGTCACCGGGCCTTATGTCGTCGATGGGCTGCGGATCGGCTCGCCCATCTGCGAGGACGCCTGGTACGAGGACGTGGCCGAGACGCTGGCCGAGACCGGCGCGGAGATCCTCCTGGTCCCGAACGGCTCGCCCTATCACCGCGACAAGTTCGACCTGCGGCTCAATCACATGGTGTCGCGCGTGGTCGAGACCGGCCTGCCGCTCGTCTATCTCAACCTCGTCGGCGGCCAGGACGATCAGATCTTCGATGGTGGCAGCTTCGTTCTGAACCCCGGCGGGCAGATGGCGCTGAAGATGCCGGTCTTCGACGAGGAGATCGCGCATCTCGACCTCGAGCGGACCGAGGCGGGCTGGCGCGCGGCGCCCGGTGCGGTCGCGCCGCATCCGGACGCGCTCGAGCAGGATTACCGCGCCACCACCGAGGCGCTGCGCGACTATTGCCGCAAGGCCGGCTTCGGCAAGGTGCTCCTGGGCCTGTCGGGCGGGGTCGATTCGGCGCTTGTCGCCGCCATCGCGGTCGATGCGCTGGGCCCCGAGAACGTGCGCTGCGTGATGCTGCCCTCGGCATATACGTCGGACCATTCGCTGGAAGACGCCAAGGCCGTCGCCGAGACGCTTGGCTGCACCTATGATTTCGTGCCGATCGACAAGGGCCGCGCCGCGATCACCGAGACGCTGGCGCCGCTCTTCGGCGATCTGCCCGCGGACCTGACCGAAGAGAACATCCAGTCGCGCCTGCGCGGCCTTCTTCTCATGGCGCTCTCGAACAAGTTCGGAGAGATGCTCCTGACCACCGGCAACAAGTCCGAGGTCGCGGTGGGCTATGCCACGATCTATGGCGACATGGCGGGCGGCTACAATCCGATCAAGGATCTCTACAAGACCCGCGTCTTCGAGATCTGCCGCTGGCGCAACGCCCATTACCGCGACTGGATGAAGGGCCCCGACGGGCGGGTGATGCCCGACCGGGTGATCTCGAAACCGCCCTCGGCGGAGCTGCGCGAGGATCAGAAGGACAGCGATTCGCTGCCGGATTACCCGGTGCTCGACGGCATTCTGGAGATCCTCGTGGATCTCGATGGATCGGTCGCCGATTGCGTCGCGGCGGGCTATGCGCGCGAGGATGCCGCCAAGGTCGAGCACCTGCTCTTCATCAGCGAATACAAGCGCTTCCAGTCCGCGCCGGGCACGAGGCTCTCGGCCAAGGCGTTCTGGCTCGACCGCCGCTACCCCATCGTGAACCGCTGGCGCTCGCCCTCGTCCGAGGATTGAGCGGCATTTCCGCGCGGGCCTGACGCCCTAGGTTGCGGAAGATGAAGGACGCGTTCGACCGGCTCTACCATCATGCGACGGCGCTCGTTGCGGTGCTGCTGCTTTTGGGCACCATGGCGGTGATCGGGCTCGCGACCGCGAGTTTCCTGCGCCTGACCTTCCAGGTCGCCGCAGAGTCGGGGCTGTCGGTCTCCTACACCACGTTGCAGGCGCTCTTCGATCTCCTGCTCGGCGCGGTGATCGCCATCGAGCTCGCGCATTCGGTGCATCTGATGCTGAGCGGCGGGTCGATCTACGCGCAGGTGCGGATCGTCCTGGTGATCGGGCTCCTGGCCGTGGTGCGCAAGCTCATCGTGGTCGAGCTCGAGGCCGTCTCTGGCGCCTTGCTCCTGGGGCTGGCCGCGGCGGTGCTGGCGCTCGGGATCGCTTTCGCGATCCTCGTCTGGATCGAGCGCGAGACGGATACCGGCTAGCGCGCCGCCCGGTCGCGCCGAGCTATTCCCACCAGCGGTCGATCTCGGCGATCTCTTCGTCCGACCAGCCGAAATGATGCGCGAACTCATGCACGGTGACATGGGCCACGAGCGCTTCGAGCGTGACGTTGCCCCGCTCGCGCCATTCTTCGAGGATCGGTTCGCGGAAGAGCCAGATCGTGTCCGGCCGCCAGTCCGGCTCGGCCACCGATTTCTCGGTCATAGGGATGCCGTCATAGAGCCCGGTCAGATCGAGCGGGTCGTCCATCTCCAGCTCGTCGAGCATCCAGCTCTCAGGCCAGTCCTCGACCCGGATCAGCACCTCGGCGGCCCAGCGGCGGAACGGCGCGGGCAGCGCCTCGGCGGCGCGGCGGGCGAAGGTCTCGATCTCGGAGAGGCTGGGCGCGGTCATCTGCGTGACATGGCGCGCGGGGCGCGGGCCTGCAAGAGCGACCGAAAACGACATCGCTGTCGGCGCCGGAGATGCGGGCGTCGCGCAATCGTGTCACCGCCCGTCCGCGCAGTGCTTCGAGACGCCGATGCTGACCCCAAAGACCGTTCCCGCCGCCTTTTCCCCCGCCGAATGCGACCGCATCCTGGCGCTCGCCAAGACCGCGCCCCGGCGCGAGGCGCAGCTCGTCGGCCAGCAGCACGATCCAAGCCAGCGCCGCGCCACGCTCTCCTGGCTCGACGAGGCCGAAGAGACCGGTTGGGTGGCCGACCGGCTTGCCGATCTGGTGCGCGTGGCCAATCGCGAAAGCTTCGGTTTCGATCTGACCGAGTTCGCCGAAAGCGCGCAGGTCGCGGAATACCCGGCGGCGACGGGCGGGCATTTCGACTGGCATGCCGATATCGGCGAGGGTCCTGTGGCCCGGCGGCGCAAGCTGACCTTGGTGGTGCAGCTGTCCGACCCCGGGGCCTACGCGGGCGGTGCGCTCGAGATCATGCCGAGCGCGCAGGTGATCGCCGCGCCGCGGGAGCGCGGCAGCGCGATCCTGTTTCCATCCTTCCTGCTCCATCGCGTGACGCCGGTGACCGAAGGCACGCGCGCCTCGCTCACGCAATGGGTCCACGGTCCGGCTTTCCGCTAGACGCTTGCAGGGATTCCCCGGGAGAGGCACTCTGCGCGCATGTCCGAGCCCACAGAAAACGCCGACGCCTATCTCGAACAGGTCACGCCCGAGGCCCGTCGCGACGAAGCGCGGAGGCTCGACGCGCTTTTCCGCCGCGTGACCGGCTGGAAGCCGCGGCTCTGGCGCGGCGACATGCTGGGCTACGGGAGCTACGACTACACCTATCCCTCGGGGCGCACCGGCACCTGGCTTGCGACGGGATTCGCGCCCAGGAAGGCCAAGCTCACGATCTACATCCTGCCCGGCTACACCGATTTCGCGCCGATCCTCGACCGGCTCGGGCCGCACAGCAAGGGCCGCTCCTGCGTCTATGTCACGCGGCTCGACCGCGTCGACGAAGAGGTGCTGGCCGAGCTGATCCGCGCCGGGCTCGACGATCTCGCGACCCATTGGCCGGTCGCGCCGACCTAGCCCAGGGGAAACTCCGCCAGGGGCTCGTAGATCGCGCCGTCCTTCGTGAGGTGGCTCTCGTAAAGGACGAGCTCGGGGAAGGGCACGTGGTCGAGCACCATCGCGCCTTCGACCGACAGGAACCCTGCGAGCTTGCGCTCTTCCTCGGGCGAGAGCCGGCGCGGCAGGCGGGCGAAGGTCACGTGCGGCCGGAAGCGCCGCCGTTCGAGCACCAGACCGGCGCCGTGGCAGCGCGACTTCACCCGCGCCTGCAGGTCGGTCAGCGCACCGCCACCATCGGCAGCCAGCGCCAGCGCCGGACCGTAGCTGCCGATGCCCGAGAGCCGGGCGGCGAGCCCCGGCGACGTCAGCGTCTCGAGCCCCTCGGCCAGGTCGCGCAGCTCCGGCTCTTCGACCTCTCCGAGGAAGGCCAGCGTCAGGTGCATGTTCTCTTCGGGCACGGCGCGGCCGAAGCCCAGCCGCTCGCCCATCGCGGCCAGGACCTCGGCGTCCGAGGGGGGCAGGGGCAGGGCGATGAAGGCGCGCATGGAGGCTCCGGGGGTCGTGGTTTCGGCCACCCTCGCGCCGCGCGTGGCAGTGCGCAACCCCGCGCCCAACTGGACAAGCGCGGCGTTCCGTGAGACAGCCAGCGCCAATCAGGAGGCACCCATGACCGTCACCCGTTTCGCGCCGTCGCCCACCGGCCACATCCATGTCGGAAACCTGCGCACCGCGCTGATGAACTGGCTGATCGCCAAGAAGGAAGGCGGCACCTTCATCCTGCGCATCGACGACACCGATGCAGAGCGCTCGAAGGAGGAATATGTCGACGGCATCAAGCGCGACCTGGAATGGCTGGGCCTGACCTGGGACCGCACCGAGCGGCAGAGCCAGCGGCTCGACCGCTATGCCGCGGCGGCGGACGAGCTGCGCGCCAACGGCCGGTTCTACGAGGCGTTCGAAACGCCGACCGAGCTCGATCTCAAGCGCAAGAAGCAGCTCAACATGGGCAAGCCGCCGGTCTATGACCGCGCGGCGCTGGCGCTCTCGGACGCGGATCGCGATCGGCTCCGGGCCGAGCGCGGCGACGGGCATTGGCGCTTCAAGCTCGATCAGGAGCGCATCGTCTGGCAGGACGGGATCCTGGGCGAGATCTCCATCGACGCGGCCTCGGTCTCGGACCCGGTGCTGATCCGGCGCGACGGGCAGGTGCTGTATACACTCGCCTCGGTGGTCGACGATACCGAGATGGGCGTGACCCATGTGGTGCGCGGCTCGGACCACGTGACCAACACCGCGACGCAGATCCAGATCATGGCGGCGCTGGGCTTCGGGCATCCCTCCTTTGCGCATCATTCGCTGCTGACCGGCCCGCAGGGCGAGGGGCTGTCGAAGCGGCTCGGATCGCTGGCGCTGAAAGACCTGCGCGAGCAGGGCGTCGAGCCCGAGGCGCTTTTGTCGCTGATGGCGCGTCTTGGCTCGTCGCAGCCGGTGGAACTGCGGATGAGCCTCGAGGAGATCGCCGAGGGCTTTGAGTTGTCGCAGTTCGGATCGGCGCCGACCAAGTTCGACGTGAACGACCTCTATCCGCTGACGGCGCGCAAGCTGCATGCGCTGCCGCTCGAGGCGGTGTCCGAGGACCTGGCTGCACTTGGCGTCCCCGAGGCGCAGCGTGCCGATGTCTGGCAGGTGGCGCGCGAGAATATTACGACGCGCAAGGACCTCGCGCATTGGTGGCGGCTTTTCACCGAGGGCGCCGAGCCGCTCGTCGCCGAGGAGGACGCGGAGTTCGTCGCGGACGCCATGGCGCTTCTGCCGCCGCCGCCCTACGACCGCGACACCTGGAGCAGCTGGACGAGCGCGGTCAAGGACAAGACCGGCCGCAAGGGCAAGGCGCTCTTCATGCCGCTCCGCCGCGCCGTGACCGGACAGGACCGCGGGCCGGAGATGGCGGACGTGATGCCGCTGATGCAGACCGTTCGGGCCCGCGATCTCGCCAAGGGCTGAGCGGGGCCGATTTCCGAACCGGAAATCGCGCGCTTTCCGGTTCGGAAAGCGGGCCGTCGCGCTCAGCTCGCGTCCGGGTCGCGGGTGATCTCGGCGGTCAGACCCAGCGCCTTCAGGTCAGCCTCGAGCGCGATGCCGTCCCGCGCCTGCGCCTCGGCATAGCTCTTCATCCCCGCGGCCGCCTCGGCGATCCCCGGTTCGGGCGCGGTGGCGAGACGATCCAGCATCTTCAGCGCCCGCTCCATCACCTCGACCCGCGCGCGCCCGTCGCGGATCAGGACCGCGACGGCGTCCGCGACCAGCGCCTCGGCCTCGATGCCGGGGCAGCTCACCCGCTCGAATTCGGGCGCGTCCGGCTGCTCGGCCTCGAGCGCGTGGTGCCACAGAAGCGCCGTCTGACGGTGAATGACGTCGATGGCGGTGCCGGGATCGTTCACCCCGGGCGACAGGGCGCGCGCACCGATTTCCGCCAGCACCAGAAGGCCGAAGCGCGGGTCCTGCTGCGGCTCGCGCTCGGGTCCGAGCGCGATCGCGGTGTCGAGCACGTCGCTGTCGACCGGGCGGGCGATCCAGAGGAGCGGCGCGCCTTCGAGCACGTAATCGCCGGGGCGCACCGCCAGCCGGGCCTCGGTGTCGCTCTCGGCGCAGGCGTCGTCGATCGCGGCCATCGCCACCGACACGACATAGCCCGACCGCGGCGCCGGGAGCGCGATCCAGCCCTGCGGCTCCGGGCCGTGCGCCTTTCGTCCGCCGAGATAGGGCTGCCGCGCATGGGTGCCGAGCGCCATCGCCGCGGCGTCCTCGCAGAGCCTGAGCGTGTGGTCCATGTTGCCGAGCTCGCTCAGATGGCCGATCCAGCGCAGGATCGCGATGATGATCAGGAGGATCACCAGCGCCGTCAGTCCGAAGACCACCACCGCGGCGGCATCGCCGTAGAAGCCCGCGCGGAACAGCACGAAGGCGGTGAGCGAGAAGAGGAAGGCGCCGACGAAGGTGGCGAGCACCGTCTGCGTCGTGCCGTCGCGCATCAGGATGCGGTAGGCGCGCGGCGTCGCCTGGCCCGAGGCGCTCTGGAACGCCTGCACCATCACGCCGAGCGAGAAGGTCGTGACCGCCAGCATGGTCGAGGCGAGGATGTTCAGAACCGGCTCGACCGCCTGCCGATCGAACCGCTCCTTCAGGCCCTCGGGGATGAAGCCGTTCAGAAGCGGCGCGAAGAGCGTGGCCAGAAGCGCCACCAGCGCCATCGCCAGGACCCGGACGCCGAGCCTGCGCGAGAGCCGCTTCAGCCGGTCGAGAAGTGCCGAAAGGCTCATTTCGTCACCTCCACGCCGCGGCGCGCCAATGCGCCGTCGACCCAATGCCGCACCATCTCGGAGAGCGGTTGCGACCGCGGATAGAGCGGCGCGGCGCGATCGTCGAGAACCGGGGCCTCCCAGCCATCGGTCGTTTCGAAGAATCGCTCGGCCCCCGCGGCATCGAACTGGTCGAGATAGCCGCCGAGAACGACGTCGAGATAGCTCAGAAGGATAGGATGGTCGGCCCCCGCGGGCGCCGCGCGCTCATGCGGGACGGTGTAGATCGCGACCTGGGCCGCGCGCTCGGGCAGGGGATCGACCTGCAGCGTCGTATCGACCCTATCATAGCTCGCCTCGCGCGCATCGAGTGCGGCCCAATCGCCCTGCGGGACAGCCGCGACAAGCCCGTCGAGCACCGTCCCGGGGTCGGGCTGCACGGTCAGAAACGCCACCCGCCGCACCGGCGATTGGCGCCAGGAACGACGCCAGCCGACGACCCGCGCGGGAAAGGACGGCGCGTAGATATGTGTCCTGCGATCCACCAAAGATCCGTAACCGAAGAAAAAAGAGGTGGTCATTGGAACCGAATCCGAGGCATGCTGCATTTACTAAATCGTGCCTTTACATTTTGGCACCCCCAGGCGGCTTTCGGGAGGCGGACCGATGCGCGTCACTAAGCGTACAAACATAGCTATGCGCGTACTGATGTACTGCGCTGCACATACTGACGCTCGCGTCACGAAAAGCGACATTGCCCGAAGTTGCAATGCGTCCGAACATCACCTTGGGCAGATCGTCAACCAATTGGCGACGCTCGGGTTCCTCGATACCTGGCGTGGACGGTACGGCGGCATCGCGCTGGCGCGACCGGCCTCGGAGATATCCCTGGGATCGGTCTTTCGCGAGCTTGAAGCCCCCGTGCCGATGGCCGAGTGCTTCGACGAGGCGGCCAATACCTGCCCGTTGATCACGGCCTGCCGGATGAAACCGGCGCTCGCGGCAGCGGCGGAGGCCTTCTATGCAAGTCTCGACAGCGTGACCCTCGACACGCTGATCGACGACAATGCACCCCTCGTGGCCATCTTCGGCGGTGGGCGGTCCGAGCCGCCTCCCTTCCGCACGGCACGGGTTGCCAGCGGCTGAGCCTTGATCTAGCGTCGCTTTATCGCATCGGGAGAACCGGCCCTCGCGCCGGTGCCGAAGGAGCAACCGCCCCGGAAACTCTCAGGCTGTCAGGACCGTTGCGATGTCGAGACTCTGGAGAGAGTCCCGCCACTTCCTGAAGTGCGCGGGGCCGCCGACGGGATAACGATCTCAGGCGAAAGGACAGAGGGGGCGTTCCGGGCACGGGGAGGGTCTCTCCGCGCCGCGATAGCGTCACCGGCAGGTCCTTACGGCCTGTCGCATCGAGACCGTGGGGGCGACATGAGCGACAGCGACGAGACCGGGAACGGAGGCGGCACGGGCGAGGACCGGTTCAAGGACATGGAAACGCGCGACATCTGCGGGTGCGGCGTCGCGCATGGTCCGGGCGAGCATCACCATCACCAGGGCGGCGGCGCAACCGAGCCCGACCCCGATCCGGACGCGCCGAGACGCACGCCGCTCTACGATCTGCATGTCGAGCTCGGCGGCAAGATCGTCGAGTTCGCGGGCTACGAGATGCCGGTGCAGTATCCTCTCGGCGTGATGAAGGAGCATCAGCACACCCGCGCGAAGGCCGGGTTCTTCGATGTCAGCCACATGGGGCAGGTCGTGCTGCGCTCGCGCAAGCGCGACGCCGCCGAAGCGCTCGAGACGCTGGTGCCGGTGGATGTCATCGGCCTTGCCGAGGGGCGCCAGCGCTACGCGCTTTTCACCAATGAGACCGGCGGGATAGAGGACGACCTTATGGTCGCCAATCGCGGCGATCACCTGTTTCTGGTCGTCAATGCCGCGGTCAAGGCCGAGGACATCGCGCGGATGCGCGCGGCGCTGGAGCCAGATGTCACCATCAAGGAAATCACCAATCGCGGGCTTCTGGCGCTGCAGGGACCGGCGGCCGAGGCGGTGCTGGCCGAGCTTGCGCCCGAACTGCGCGAGATGCGCTTCATGGATGTCGCCACGGTGACGCTCGAGGGCGCGGAATGCTGGGTGTCGCGCTCGGGCTATACCGGCGAGGACGGGTTCGAGATCTCGGTGCCCGAGGCGGCGACCGAAACCCTCGCCCGGCGGCTCCTGGCGCATGAGGATGTGGAGCCCATCGGTCTCGGCGCGCGGGATTCGCTGCGGCTCGAGGCGGGGCTCTGCCTTTACGGGCACGACATCGACACCGGCACCACGCCGGTCGAGGCAGGGCTGGCTTGGGCGATCCAGAAGGTCCGGCGCAAGGGCGGCGACCGCGCGGGCGGCTTCCCCGGCGCCGAGGCGATCCTGCCGCAGTTCGGCGGCAATGCGCCGCGCGCGCGGGTTGGCCTGCGCCCCGAGGGACGCGCGCCGATGCGCGAGGGCACGCAGCTTTTCGACAGCGAGGACGCCGCCGAGGCGGTGGGAGCGGTGACCTCGGGCGGGTTCGGCCCGACCGTCGGCGGCCCCGTGGCGATGGGCTATGTCCCCGCCGCGCTCAAGTCGCCGGGCACACGCCTCTGGGGCGAGGTGCGCGGCAAGCGCATGGCGGTCGAGGTGGCGGAGCTGCCCTTCGTCCCTGCGAATTTCAAACGATAACGACACGGCAATTGGGAGAGATGCGCCGATGAAATTCACCGAAGAACACGAATGGCTCCGCCCCGAGGACGACAATATCGTCGTCGTGGGCATCACCGAACACGCCGCCGAGCAATTGGGCGACGTGGTCTTCATCGAGCTGCCCGAGGTCGGGGCCACGGTCTCGAAGGATGACGAGGTGGTGGTGATCGAGAGCGTCAAGGCGGCCTCGGACATCCTCGCGCCCCTCGACGGGGAGATCGTCGAGGTCAACGAGGCGATCGTCGACGAGCCCGGCAAGGTCAATGACGATGCCGAGGGCGAGGCCTGGTTCTTCAAGATCAAGGTCGAGGATCTCTCGGTGATGGACGATTACATGGATGAAGCCGCCTACAAGGACTTCATCGCCTGATCGTTTTCGGGCGTCCCGGGCGCGTTGTCCCGGGGCCCCGGCGCGGGCGTCCGCTTCGGGATCTCGTGCGTATTTTTCAAAAGAAGAAGCTGCAGGGGGCGCGCCCGATCCGGCGCGATGGCCCCCGTGATGGAGGTTTCGATGCCCTTTGAGCCGACCGACTACCTGCCCTACGATTTCGCCAACCGCCGCCATATCGGCCCGTCGCCCTCGGAGATGGCCGAGATGTTCGAGGCGCTTGGCGTCGAGGATATCGACCAGCTGATCGGCGAGACGGTGCCCAAGGGCATCCGCCAGGAGGCGCCGCTCGACTGGGGCAAGCCGCTCTCGGAGCGCGAGCTGCTCTATCACATGCGGCAGGTGGCGCGGAAGAACACGGTCGTCACCTCGCTCATCGGACAGGGCTATCACGGCACCGTCACGCCGCCCGCGATCCTGCGCAACATCTTCGAGAACCCCGCCTGGTACACCGCCTACACGCCCTACCAGCCCGAGATCAGCCAGGGGCGGCTCGAAGCGCTTCTGAACTACCAGACGATGGTGTCGGACCTGACCGGGCTCGAGATTGCGAACGCTTCGCTTCTCGACGAGGCGACGGCGGCGGCCGAGGCGATGACCATGGCGCAGCGCGGCGCGAAGTCGAAAGAGACACGCTTCTTCGTCGACGAGAACTGCCATCCCCAGACCATCGGCGTGGTCAAGACCCGCGCGCGGCCCCTGGGCATCGAGGTGGTGGTCGGCGATCCCGACACGCTCGCGCCCGGCGAGGTCTTCGGGGCGCTCTTCCAGTATCCCGGCACCAACGGGCATCTGCGCGATTTCACCGACCAGATCGCGGCACTGCACGAGGCGGACGCCCTGGGCGTCGTCGCCGCCGATCCGATGGCGCTTTGCCTTCTGAAGGAGCCGGGCGCGATGGGCGCCGATATCGCCGTGGGCACGACCCAGCGCTTCGGGGTGCCGATGGGCTATGGCGGCCCGCACGCGGCTTACATCGCCTGCCGCGACGGGCTTAAGCGGTCGCTGCCGGGACGGCTGGTCGGCGTCTCGGTCGATGCGCGCGGCAACCGCGCCTACCGGCTCGCGCTCCAGACCCGCGAGCAGCATATCCGCCGCGAGAAGGCGACCTCGAATGTCTGCACCGCGCAGGCGCTCCTGGCGGTCATGGCGGGGTTCTACGCGGTCTTCCACGGGCCGGAGGGGCTCAAGGCCATCGCGCAGCGCATCCATCGCAAGACGGTGCGGCTGGCGCGCGGTCTGGAAGAGGCGGGCTTCGCGATCGAGCCGGAGGTGTTCTTCGACACGATCACCGTCGATGTCGGTCTGTTCCAGAAGGGCGTGCTGGCCTCGGGCGTCCAGAACGGCGTGAACCTGCGGCCGGTGGGCGACACCAAGATCGGCATCACCGTCGACGAGACCACGCGGCCCGCGACCATCGAGCGGGTCTGGCGCGCCTTTGGCGTCGAGCGCGAGGTGGGCTCGGTCGAGGCGGGCTACCGTTTGCCGGAGGACCTTCTGCGCGAGAGCGACTATCTCCAGCACGATGTCTTCCACATGAACCGCGCCGAGACCGAGATGATGCGCTACATGCGCCGCCTCGCGGATCGGGACCTCGCGCTCGACCGGGCGATGATCCCGCTCGGCTCCTGCACGATGAAGCTCAATGCCGCCGCCGAGATGATGCCGGTCAGCTGGCCCGAGTTCGCCAACATGCACCCGCATTGCCCGCCGGATCAGGCCGAGGGCTATGCCGAGATGGTCACCGATCTCTCGGAAAAGCTGTGCTGGATCACGGGGTACGATGCGATCTCGATGCAGCCCAATTCGGGCGCGCAGGGCGAATATGCGGGGCTTCTGACCATCGCCGCCTATCACGAGGCGCAAGGCCAGGGGCATCGCAAGGTCTGCCTCATTCCGGTCAACGCCCATGGCACCAACCCGGCCTCGGCGCAGATGGTCGGCTGGAAGGTGGTGCCGGTGAAATGCGATGCCAAGGGTTCGATCGATATCGAGGATTTCCGCGCCAAGGCCGAGAAGCACTCGGACGAGCTGGCGGGGATCATGATCACCTATCCCTCGACGCATGGGGTCTTCGAGGAGACCGTGCGGGAGGTCTGCCAAATCACCCATGACCATGGCGGGCAGGTCTATATCGACGGGGCCAACATGAACGCGATGGTGGGTCTCTCGCGTCCGGGCGACCTGGGCGGCGATGTGAGCCACCTGAACCTGCACAAGACCTTCTGCATCCCGCATGGCGGCGGCGGTCCCGGCATGGGTCCGATCGGCGTCAAGGAGCACCTGGCGGCGCATCTGCCCTCCGATCCGCGCTCGGGCGAGACGCCGGGGCCGGTCTCGGCAGCGGCGTTCGGCTCGCCCTCGCTCCTGCCGATCTCCTGGGCCTATTGCCTGATGATGGGGGGCGCGGGGCTCACGCAGGCCACCAAGGTCGCGATCCTCAACGCCAACTACATCGCCAAGCGGCTCGAGGGGGCGTTCGACGTGCTCTACAAGGGGCCCGAGGGCCGGGTCGCGCATGAATGCATCATCGACACGCGGCCCTTCGAGAAGAGCGCCGGGATCACCGTCGACGATATCGCCAAGCGGCTGGTGGATTGCGGCTTCCACGCGCCGACGATGAGCTGGCCGGTGGCGGGCACGTTGATGGTGGAGCCGACGGAATCCGAGACCAAGGCCGAGCTCGACCGGTTCTGCGACGCGATGCTGGCGATCCGGGCCGAGATCCGCGCCGTGGAGGAGGGCGAGATAGACCGCGAGAACAACCCGCTGAAGCACGCGCCCCACACGGTCGAGGATCTCGTGGGCGACTGGGACCGGCCCTACAGCCGCGACCAGGGCTGCTTCCCGCCCGGCGCGTTCCGGGTCGACAAGTACTGGCCGCCGGTCAACCGGGTCGACAATGTCTATGGCGACCGCAACCTGATCTGCACCTGCCCGCCGATGGAGGACTATGCCGAGGCGGCGGAGTAGGGGCGCCTGACCTGGCGCGGCGCGGGCGGTGAGCGTCGCGTGGCGTATTTGGAAAAAGAAGAAACGCAAAGAAAGGCGCGCGGGGCGGAGGCCTCGCGCGCTTTTTCGTGGGGTGGGGCGTCAGTCTTCGAGGAGGAACGCCCAGAGATCACGGAGGCGGTTCCAGGTGGCCTCGTCGGCGGCGGCGAGCAGGTAGCCCTCGCGCCGGTCGGCGCGGTAGTCCGATCCGTCGAGCAGCCTCACCACGCCGCCCGCGCGCGCGCCGATCACAGCCCCGGCGCTGTGGTCCCAGGGAGTGAGCCCGGCGGCGAGCACGAAATCGACGCCACCCTGGGCGAAGGTGCGGAACTCGTGGCAGGCGCAGCGCAGCGAGGTCAGGCGCTGGAAGCGCGGGAAGGTGGTGGCCATGGCGATGCGCTTGGCCTCGGGCAGGAGGTGCAGGCTGGCGAAGCCGCCGAGATCCTCGATGGCGCCGCCGCCCGAGACCTTGAGGCGGCGGGCGGGCGCGCGGCCGCGACGGTATTCGGCGGGCGCGCCGGCCTCGGCCTCGATCACGTCGTCGAGGAGCGGGTCGTAGAGCATGCCCCAGACCGGGATGCCGTAGCGGGTCATCGAAATGATCACCCCGAAGGCGGCGATGCCGTTGGCGAAGTTCCAGGTGCCGTCGACGGGGTCGATGGTGAAGCCGGTCTCGGCCTCGGCGAGCTTGGCCACCAGCCCGGGATTGGAGGCGACGTTCTCCTCGCCCACGATCAGGGCATGGGGGAAGCGGCGCTGGAGGGCGCGCGCGATCATCGCCTCGGCGGCGCGGTCGGCCTCGGTGACGAGATCCTGCGGGCCGCTTTTCTGGTCGATCTCGCCGGGGGCGAGGCGGCGGAAGCGGGGCAGGATCTCGGCGCGCGCGGCGCGGCGGACGAGGTTCAGGATCTCGGCCTTCTGGGCGCGACTGAGCGGTGCGGTGACGGCGGCGGGCAGGGTTTCTGACATGGGCGGTCTCCTTTGCCACGGGGGTTAGGCCCCGCGCGGCTGGGGTGCAAGCCTCATTCCCGGGCGCGGAGCACCTGCGCGGGCCGGGCCGCGAGCGGCGCCCAGGCGAAGGCCAGACCGGCGAGGAGCGTGGCCAGCACGCCGCCCGCGACGATGCCCAGGGCCGAGGGCCAGATCACCGCGTAGGAGGTCTCCATCAGGAAGGTCGAGACCGCCCAGCCGCCAAGGATGCCCGCGAGGATCGCCACGAGCCCCGCCGCGCCGCCCAGAAGGCCCGCGCGCAGCGCGAAGCTCGCCAGGATGCGTCCGCGCGCGGCGCCGACGGTCTTGAGGATCGCCGCCTCATAGGTGCGTGCGCCGACGCCCGCCGCGGCCGCGCCGATCAGGACGAGAAACCCGGTGACGAGCGTGGCCGCAGCGCCCCAGCGCACCGCCTCGGCGATGCCTTCGAGAAGCTCGGAGACCCGGTCGATGGCGTCGCGGACGCCGATCGCGGTGACATTGGGCAGCGCCTCGCCCACGGCGCGCAGCACCTGCGCCTCGTCCTCGGGATGGGCGTAGACGGTCGAGATGAAGGTATGCGGCGCGCCGCTCACCGAGTTCGGATCGAAGAGCATGACGAAGCCGATCCCGGCGGTGGAGAAATCGACCTCGCGGAACGAGGTGATGGTCGCGGTGATGTCTCGGCCAAGGATGTTCACGGTGATCTCGTCGCCGATCTCGAGCCCGATCTCGTCGGCCTCCTCGCGGGCGAAGCTGACCTGGGGTGGGCCGGAATAGTCCTCGGGCCACCATTCCCCGGCGACGACGCGGGTGTCCTCGGGCGGGGCGGCGGCATAGGTGATGCCGCGGTCGCCGCGGATCACCCAGTGGTCGCCCGCGACCTCGGTCGCGTCGACGCCGTTGATCTCGGTCACCACGCCGCGCAGCATCGGCGCGCTCTCGATCCGCTCGACGCTGTCCTCGGCCTCGACGATCTCGAGGAACCGGTCCATCTGGTCCTTCTGGATGTCGACGAAGAAATAGGAGGGCGCGATCTCGGGCAGGTCGCGGCTGATCGCGGCGCGGAGGTTGCCGTCGATCTGGCCGATCGCGGCGAGAACGGCGAGGCCGAGGCCCAGCGACAGGACGACAGACACCGATTCCTCGCGCGGGCCGCCGATGGAGGACAGCGCCCAGCGAAGCGCGGGCTTGCCGCGCGCGGCGGGGGTGGCGGCGCGGGCCAGGCGGAGGACGAGGATCGCGGCGCCCACGAGGATCAGGAGCGAGCCCAGGATGCCGCCCGCGGTCCAGAGCGTCAGGCGCGCATCGCCCGAGAAGAGCATCGCGACGCCGATGAGAAGCGCGAGGAGCGCGATGGTCCAGAGCACGAAGCGGGTGGCGGGCAGGGCGCGGGCGGTGCCGAGCGCGTCGCGGAAGAGCGTGGCGGCGCGCACCTCTTCCGTCCGGGCCAGAGGCCAGAGCGTGAAGAGCAGCGCCGTCAGGACGCCGTAGATCGCGGCTTCGGCGAGCGGTCCGGGGTGCAGACCGAAGAGCGTCGGCACCGGCAGGGCGGCCGAGATCATCGGCGCGAAGGCGAGGGGCACGGCGGCCCCGAGGATCAGGCCCAGCACAATCCCGAGCGCGGCCAGCGCGCCAATCTGCAGGAAATAGGTCAGGAAGATCACCCGCCGCTCGGCGCCGAGCGTGCGCAGCGTCGCGATGACGGAGGTCTTGCGCGCCAGGTAGGACCGCACCGCCGAGGAGACGCCGACGCCGCCCACGGCCAGCCCCGAGAGGCCCACGAGCACCAGGAAGGCCGCCAGCCGCTCGACGAAGCGGGCGGTGCCGGGCGCGCCGTTGCGGGCATCGCGCCAGCGGATGCCGCTGTCGCGCCAGAGCTCGCGCGCCTCCGCGTCGAGCGCGTCGAGATCGGTGCCTTCGGGAAGGAGCACGCGGTACTCGGTCTCGAAAAGCGTGCCGGGCTCCAGAAGGCCCGAGCCTTCGAGCGCGCTGGTGCGCATTAGCGTGCGAGGCCCGAAATCGAAACCGCCCCCGGCATCGTCGGGCTCGCGCTCGATGATCGCCGAAAGGTGGAATTGCGCGTCGCCGAGGCGGAACGTGTCGCCGGGTGCGAGACCCAGGCGATTGGCCAGAAGCGGCGCCATCACCGCACCGGGGAGGCCCTCGGCGCCGTCGAGCGCGTCCGAGAGCGGCATCGGCGGGTCGAGCACCATCTCGCCCAGGAGCGGGTAGGCGTCGTCGACCGATTTCACCTGCGTCAGAGCGCGCTCTGAACTCTCGCCCTCGCCGGTGACGGCCATGGAGCGGAAATCGGTGACCTCGGAGACCGCGGTGGAGATCTCGTCGAGCCAGGCGCGCTCTTCTTCGGTCGCGAAGCGGTAGGTGAACTGCGCCTCGGCGTCGCCGCCCAGAAGGACAGCGCCCTGGTCGCGCAAGCCGGCCTCGATGGCGGCGCGGACCGATCCGACGCCCGCGATGGCGGCCACGCCCAAGGCAAGGCAGGCGAGAAAGATGCGGAACCCCTTTAGGCCGCCCCGAAGCTCGCGTCGCGCAAGCCGTGCCGCGATCGCAAGGCTCATTCCGCGGCGGCCTTGATCTGGGTGTCGGCCACGCGCCCGTCGGTCAGGCGCACGACGCGGTCGCAGAGATCGGCGAGCGCGCGGGAATGGGTGACGAGCACGAGCGTCGCCTTGTGGCGGTCGCGCAGGTCGAAGAGGAGGTCCATGATCGCCTGCCCGGTGGTCCCATCGAGATTGCCCGTCGGCTCGTCGGCCAGCAGGATCTCCGGGCGCGGCGCGGAGGCGCGCGCGAGCGCGACGCGCTGCTGTTCGCCGCCCGAGAGCTGCGCGGGGTAGTGATCGGCACGTTTGCCCAGACCCACCGCCTCGAGCTCGGCGCGGGCGCGGTCGAAGGCGTCGGCGTGGCCCGCCAGTTCCAGGGGCGTGGCCACGTTTTCGAGCGCCGTCATGGTCGGGATCAGGTGGAAGGACTGGAACACGACCCCCATATGCCCGCGCCGGAAGCGCGCCAGCGCGTCCTCGTCCATCGCGGTCAGATCGTGGCCGAGCGCGCGCACCTCGCCGCCAGTGGCGCGTTCGAGACCGCCCATGACCATCAGAAGCGACGACTTGCCCGACCCGGACGGCCCGACGAGTCCGATCGTCTCGCCCTGGGTGACCTCGAGATCGATCCCATGCAGGATTTCCACCGGACCGGCATTGCCCTCGAGGCTCAAGGTCACATCTTTGAGTCGTAGGACGGAATCGGACATGAGGGTGCCTTCTGAAATGTCGAATTCAGTTGGATATGGGGTCGCTCTGCGCGCGAGCAAGGCGGGTGCGGCGATGTTGCTGCTCTGCAGCGCCGCTGCCGCGGACACGCTGGAGATCGTGGCGCTGGGCGATTCGCTGACGCAAGGATACGGGCTGCCGCAGGGCGAGGGCTTCGTCCCCCAGCTGCAGGACTGGCTGAGCGCCAACGGCGTCGACGCGACGCTGGTCAATGCCGGGGTCTCGGGCGACACCACGGCGGGCGGCCGCGCGCGGGTCGCCTGGTCCCTGAACGATGAGACCGACGCGGTGATCGTGTCGCTCGGCGGCAACGACCTCTTGCGCGGCATCGCTCCGGAAACCGCGAAGGACAATCTCGATGCGATCCTCGCCGAGGTCGCGGAGCGCGGGCTGCCCGCGCTTCTGGTCGGGATCGACGCGCCGGGCAATTACGGCTCGGACTACGAGGCGGCGTTCGACGGGATGTATGTCGAGCTGAGCCAGGATTACGGCACGCTGCTCTACCCGGATTTCTTCATGGCGCTCCGCGAAGACGGCGTGCCCCTGGCGGGGCAGGGCGACCTGATGCAGCCCGATGGCATCCATCCCTCGGCCGAAGGCGTGTCGCGGGTCGTGGCCGATATCGGCCCCTGGGTGGCGGAGCTCGCGGCGCGGGCGCGGTGATCCGAACCGGGTTCACGAAAGGGTGATCTTTCCGGTCTGAAACTTCCGCCCGAGGGGTGTCGTGGCTTCTCCCACTCAAGGAGGAGAAAATGATGACCAAGACGATTGCATTGATCGCTGCTGCCCTACTGGCCCTTGCCGGCCCCGCCTTTGCAAAGGGGCACAACATGGCGTCCGAGAACGATAAGCGTGCGGACCGGGGAGCAGAGGCGCTTGTCACTGGGCCGAAGGGCCTGATTAGCGACAACGCCAAAACCGGATTTGATGCCGCGACCACCAAGAGCGGCAACGCGGACAAGGACGACGAATAAGTCGGACGTCCGTCGATATCGTCCGGGCCGTGTGCTGACCACGTGCTTCGGACACAAAAAAAGGCGCCCGGGGGGCGCCTTTTTCAACCGTGATCCGAGGCCTCAGGCCAGGGCGAGGTTCACTGCCGACTCGCGGCCGTCACGGCCGGGCTGAATGTCGAAAGTGACCTTCTGGTTGTCGGCAAGGCCGGTCAGGCCCGAGCGCTCGACAGCGGAGATGTGCACGAACACATCCTTGGAGCCGCCATCGGGGGCGATGAAGCCGTAGCCTTTGGTGGTGTTGAACCATTTGACGGTGCCAGTAGCCATCGTCGTTTCTCCTATAGTCAACTGCCCGCGGAAGTGCGGCAGGTCGGCTCAGTCAGTGCAAGATCGATGGGCTGAGCCTTGGTAGAGGAGCAGGTCGATAGAGGTAACGTCGCGGCTGCGGCTATGCCAAATTGGGCCCGATTCGACAAGAAAAATCCCTGTGAGGGGATTGAACGTCCAGCGTAAACTTGCCGCTCAAAGGGCCGCGGGCGACGGCTCGGGGGCGCGCATCGTAGCGACGATCCCTACCGAACCAATGGCAAGACTGGTGGCGATGTAAAGACCGAAAGAGGTCGCAAGTCCCATTCCCATGAGCGACCAGCCGATAAGCCCGGCGCAGAGGCCGGCGAGACTGCCGAGGATGATCGCGAATGAGGCCATGAAATTCTCCGCCTGCAGTCTGAAGGCTACTCGTTAAAGTGGAATGAATAGGAAAATCGCGGCAAGAATGAGGCGGCGACGCGGCAATGGCAATGCCCCGCCGCCGCATTTGAGCGAAAAATCGGCTCAGAGAACGGTGACCTTGGCGCCCTTGGGAACGCGCTCGTACAGGTCGATCACGTGGTCGTTGATCATCCGGATGCAGCCGTTGGACACCGAGCGGCCGATCGAGCCGGGCTGGGTCGTGCCATGGATGCGGAAGAACGTGTCGCGCCCGTTCTGGAAGAGGTAGAGCGCTCGTGCGCCAAGCGGGTTGCCGGGGCCGCCGGGCTCGACATAGTCGTTGTCCTTGAACTTGGCGTAGGTCTTGGGCTCGCGCTCGATCATCTCGTCGGTCGGACGCCAGGTCGGCCACTCCTTCTTGGCGCCGATCACGGCGGAGCCGGTGAACTCGAGCCCGGCCTTGCCGGTGCCGACGCCGTAGCGGCGCGCCTGGCCCGGAGCCTCGACGAAATAGAGGAAATGCGCGCGCGGCAGCACCAGAAGCTGGCCCGGCTCCAGGTCGGAGCGGATCGAGACTGTCTGCGGGCGGAAAACGGGGTCGAGCGTGAACGCGTTTGCCACGGCGGGCATCGCCAGCGCGGCGGCGCTCGAAGCAAGAAGTGTACGGCGGTCGATCATAGCAGCGGCCTTTCTTTCGGAACGACGGGGCGCATCCCAGCGTCGGTCGGGTCTGGTCGTTTCAGTCGTCGCGCGCATGGGCAAGCACGACAGGCCCCGGCGGGGCCGCCATCGCGCGGTCGCGGCGTATTCTGTCCGCACAGGGGCGCGATGCAATGCGCAGACGCGTGAGCGCGACACAAGCATGGCGTGAATGCCACATGCGGCGGTGATGTTGTTGGTCTATACGTGGGAATCCGTCTCCAAAGCGTCAACCGCCGCCCCATCCGAGGTGATCTCCGACATGGTGTGAGCGGAAGATCGCCGATCGTTTGCATTCTGGCCGAGCGGCGCTTAGCCTTGGGACAAGCCCAAAGCGGCACGATACGCAGTCGCCCAGATCGGTCCGGACGGACCAGAGCGCTGCCAGAGACTCTTCGCGCACCCGACCCGGTGCCGCATGCCGCAACCCTTTCCCCATTTCCCGCAAAGGAGACATCATGTCCGAGGTCAAATCCGGCGATACCGTTCGCATCCACTACACCGGCACGCTTGCCGATGGCTCCACCTTCGATTCGAGCGCCGGTCGCGAGCCCCTCGAGTTCACCGTGGGCTCCGGCCAGATCATCCCCGGTCTCGACCGCGCGCTGCCCGGCATGACGGTCGGCGACACCAAGAAGGTCGAGATCGCCGCGGACGACGCCTATGGCCAGCCGAACCCGGATGCCCGCCAGGAGGTCCCGCGCGACCAGATCCCCGCGGATATCCCGCTTGAGCCCGGCACGCAGCTGCAGGTGCAGACCCAGGCCGGGCAGGTGATGCCGGTGACCGTGGCCGAGGTGAGCGACACGATCGTGACGCTCGACGCCAACCACCCGCTCGCGGGAAAGGATCTGACCTTCGATATCGAGCTGGTCGAGATCAAGGCCGCCTGATCGGGTACGCGTATCTGCCCCTCGGGGCCGGGAAGCCCGCCTGTCCAGGCGGGCTTTTTCGTGTCCGGTGGCCTCAGCCCTTCCGGCGTACGAGTCCACGTGCCGGGTCGTAGCCCCAGAGCGCCAGCGCCATGAACACCGCGCCCGCAAGCACGGTCCAGAGAAGCGCCCAGCCGTTCCATTGCAGATAGAGCGCGAAGCGGATCAGCTCGACCGCGTGGGTGAAGGGGTTGGCCGCGCAGATGTCGCGCAGGAGCGACGAGCTCTCGGCCATCTTCCAGAGCGGGTAGAGCGCGGTCGACAGGAAGAACATCGGGAAGATCACGAAGTTCATCACGCCCGCGAAGTTCTCCAGCTGCTTGATGAAGGACGACAGCGCCAGCCCCAACGCGCCCAGCATCAGCCCCGAGACCACCAGCGCCGGGAAGACGGCCAGATAGCCCCAGGGCGTCATCTCGATCCCGTAGGCCCAGGTGATCGCGAGGAAGGTATAGACCTGCAGCGTCCCGATCAGGGTCGAGCCCAGGAGCTTGCAGAAGAGAAGCCAGCCGCGGGGCAGGGGCGCGGTCAAAAGAAGCCGCATCGACCCGGTCTCGCGGTCGTAGACGAGGCTCAGCGAGCTCTGCATCCCGTTGAAGAGCAGAATCATGCCGCAGAGGCCCGGCACGATATAGGTCTCGTAGGTGATGTAGGTCGCGTAGGGCGGGATGATCGACAGCCCCAGCGCGGCGCGGAAGCCCGCGGCGAAGACGATCAGCCAGACCAGCGGGCGGACCAGCGCCGCAAGGAAGCGTTCGCGCTGGTGGATGAAGCGCAGGGCCTCGCGGGCGACGATGGCGCGGAGCGCGATCAGAAGATGTCTCATGCGGCCTCCGGCAGGCCGGTGACGCGCAGGAAGTAGTCCTTGAGGCTGTCCGGCCCTCGCAGCGCCGCGGTCTCGCCATCTGCGAGGATGCGGCCCTGGTGCAGAACCACCAGCCGGTCGCTGTCCTGTACCTCGTCGGTCAGATGCGTGGCCCAGAGCACGGTCAGCCCGTCCTCGGCACAGAGGCGGTGGACGTGATCGGTGATCGACTGGCGCGCCGCGGCGTCGAGCCCGACGGTCGCCTCGTCGAGCAGCAGAACCTTTGGCTCATGGATGAGCGCGCGGGCGATCTCGGTCCGCCGCCGGTGGCCGCCATTGAGATTGCGCGCTTTCTCACCGGCGCGTTCGGCGATGTCGAGCCGGTCGAGCGCGGCGTCGATCCGGCGCGCGGCATCGCGCCCGGAGAGCCCCTGAAGCGCGGCGAAATAGGCGAGGTTCTGCCGGATGGTCAGGTCGAGATCGAGGGTCGGCGACTGGAACACCACGCCCATCTGCCCAAGCGCGCGGCGCGGCTCGGAGGCGATGTCGCATCCCGCCACCCGGATCGTGCCGTCCGGCGTGGTGAAAAGCCGCGTGAGCAGGCCGAAAAGCGTCGACTTGCCCGCGCCGTTCGGCCCCAGGAGCGCGGCGAAGCGGCCCGGCGCCACGTCGAAGCTCACGCCGTCGAGTGCCTGTTTCGCGCCGTAGCGGAACGAGACCTGATCGACGGACAATCCGTGGGACATGGGCAAAGCCTCGGGGCTGATGAGCGGTGCGTCCGCGACCTTAGTGGGCGAGCCGGGGGAGGACAAATAGAGACCAAAGGCCGGGGTCGGTCGCGGCGTCGTTGCGGTCAGCTCCGCGTCAGGCTTGCCGCGCTTTCGGCAGCAGGACTTTGGAGAAGAACGCCGACAGCTCTTCGGTGCCGTCGAGGGGCAGGACATGCGCGACGTACTGGTCCGGCCTGACCACGACGAGACAGCCCTGCGCCCGGTCGATCCCGCGCATCTCGAAGATGTCTCCGCGCCCCTTGTGATCGACGCAGAAGACCTTTTCGTGGTCGCGCAGACCGAGCGGTCCTTTCTCGGGCAAAAGAAGCGGCGGCAGATCCTCGATGGCCAGGTCCTCGAAGCTCTGCTGGAAGATCACCCGCAGGTCGATCACCGCGTCGATATCTTCGTCGGGGCCGGTATGGCGGAGGATGGGCGAGGCGGGGTCCTGCGCCAGCCACTCCGCAAGCACGTGGATCTGCGAGCCGGGCGCGGTGCTGTCGTCCCTCCCGACGAAGGCGTAGAGACGCCAGCGCGCATCCGCCTCGGCGACGTGACCGAGCTGCATCTGCATCGCGTCCGCGACCCGCACCACCGGCGCGGAATGGAAGCGGCGGCCGATGGGCAGGCCGGTCGCCAGCGCCTGATGCGTCGGCGCGGCGGTCAGGTCGGAGCGGTCATACTGCACCGCCAGACCGCCGGTAAATTCGAGATTCTCGATGAATTGCGCCTGGAAGCGGGGCATGTCGCCCCCGTCGAGCTCGGATTGCCCGGGAGGCGCGGACATGATCCGCGACCAGGCATGGTCGGTGTCGATGAGCCGCTTGGCCTCGACCCAGCGCTCGGCGGCATAGCTGCGCAACAGGCCCGGAGCGGCGCGGCCGGTCAGCACATGGGCGAGCTTCCAGCCGAGGTTGAAGGCGTCCTGCATCGACACGTTCATGCCTTGCCCGGCCTTGGGGCTGTGGGTGTGGCAGGCATCGCCCGCGGTGAAGACGCGGGGGTTCCGATCCACGCCCTCGGGCACGTCGTCGAAGCGGTCGGACAGCCGGTGCCCGATCTCGTAGACCGACCACCAGACGACCTCTTTCACGTCGATGCTGTAGGGCCGCATGATCCGGTTGGCGGCCGCGATGATGTGATCGGCGGTCAGGTTGCGGCTCGAGACGCGTTCCTCGGGATTGAGCTTGTCGAGCTCGACATACATCCGGAAGAGATAGCCGCCCTCGCGCGGCAGGATCAGGATATTGCCCTCGGTCGACGAGGTGATCAGGCATTTCTGCCGGACATCGGGGAAATCGGTATTGGCGAGGATGTCCATCACGCCCCAGGCCTGATGCGCGGCATCGCCCTGAAGGGTGCCGCCGATGGCCTTGCGCACGGTCGAGCGGGCGCCGTCGCAGCCGACGACATAATTCGCGCGCACGGTCCGGGTCTCGCCCGCGTTGATGCCGGTGTTCTCGAGCGTGACGGTGATCGGGTGATCGACCGCCTCGGGATCGATGACGAGATCGCGCACCGCCCAGGAATAGTCGGGCTCGAGCCGGGAGGGGGAGTTATTCATCACGTTCAGGAAAAGCTCGTGCACACGCGCCTGGTTGATCAGGGTGTGGGGCATCTCCGAGCTGTCATCCGGCACGTCCTGAACGCGGCCGATGCGGCGGATGCGGTCGGGCGCGTCGGGATCGGGCGACCAGAAGGCTGTCTGGTTGACCCAGTAGCTTTCGCGCTTGACGGTCTCGGCGAAGCCGAAGGCCTGGAACATCTCCATGGTGCGGGTGTTGATGCCGTCCGCCTGGCCTTTCTCGATAGGGCCGGGCTTGGGCTCGACGATCATCGTGTCGATCTCGGGGAACTGCGAGAGCTGCGCGGCAAGGCAGAGCCCCGCCGGTCCGCATCCGGCGATCAGCACGTCGACGCGGTCGGGCAAGGGGGCGTGCTGGCCGCGATTGCGACGGCAGGGCGCCGCCGGCTTGATGTCCGGATCGCCGCCGCGAAACCCTTCCAGATAGAACTGCATCGCCTGTCCTCCCGCTGTGTTGCGTCACTTTTAGTAACTATTCATACTAATTTTCAATCTGAAAATATGTATACAAACTATCTTGGGAAAGTAGAGTGATTGAAACGGCTTGGGGGCGAGGTTGGGGTGACATGAAAGCGCATGGGATGGCTGGGCACCTGATCCGGCGACTGAATCAGCTCTCGACTCAGGTCTTCTCGAAGCACCTTCAGGATGCCGGGTTCGACCTGACACCAGTGCAATTCGCGGCGATGGACGCGGTGATCACCCATCCCGGCATCGACCAGGCGGGCGTGGCTGCGAAGATCGCCTATGACCGCGCGACCATCGGGGGCGTGATCGACCGGCTGGAACAGAAGGGCTACGTCACGCGCGCCGTCAGCGCCCGCGACCGGCGGGCGCGAGACGTGCGCGCCACGCCGGTTGGGCGGGACCTGTTCGACCGCGTGCTGCCGATCGTAGAAGCGCTTCAGGACGACGTTCTCGCCGGGCTCGACGCCGCCGAGCGCGCGCAGTTTCTGCGGCTGGCGCGGAAGGCCATCGGAGAGGGCGCGGGGCTGGCGCCGTCAGCGCCGACCGAGTAAGCAGGGGGCGCGCTCAGTCCAGCGCCGCGAGCGTGTGGGCGAGACCCTTGCGGACATGTTCTTCCAGCATCTCGGCGGCGGCCTGCGGCTTGCGGTCGAGAGCGGCCTCGAACATCACCTTGTGCTCGCGGGCGGCGATCTCGCCGCGATAGGTCAGGACGAGGTTCTGGTAACGCTGGTACTTGTCGAAGAGCGTCCGGTGCAGGGACATCAGGTTCTGCGACCCGCAGGCCGCGATCATGGCGAGATGAAACTCCCAGTCGTAGCGCTTCCAGGTCTCCTTCTCGCTCTCCTCGCCGGCGCGCATCCGCTCTTCCATGACGTGAAGCTTGTGATGGGCGGCGACGAGATTGCCCTCCCACTCGGTATCGCCATTGGCGATCGACAGGCGCAGCGCGTGGGTCTCGAGAAGGATGCGCAGCTCGGCGATCTCCTCCATGTCTGCGCGCGACACCGGCTTGACCAGGAAGCCGCGCTGCGCGGGGGCCTCGACGAAGCCGTCGCTGACCAGCCGGTTGAGCGTCTCGCGCAGGGTCGACAGGCTGGCATCGTAGCGGGCCTTCAGGGCATCGAGCTTCAGCTTCGCGCCCGGCTCGAGGATGCCGAAGATGATGTCGTGCTTGATGCGCGCGTAAGTACTCGATCCGACGGTCGGGGTGCTGTTGGGCATCGGTCCTCGTCTGACAGTCCCTGGATTTCCGCGGGCATCTGATGTGCCGTATGGTCCCTCGGGTTTCGACGTTAGCCGATAATGCTAAAAATACCAGATATTCTTGCCAGCCACGGAACGCGCCGATAGCCTCTCCGGTGTCGCGTCCCCGGGCGCGTGTCTTTAGGAGGAGACGATGGCCGATCACTGCCGCCTCGGAATCGCCGGTCTGGGTCTGGTCGGTCGTCGCCATGCCGACGCCATCGCGGCCTGCAACGGTGCACGCCTCGTCGCCGTCGCCGATCCCTCCGCAGACGGGCAGGCGTCGGCCGATGCGCTGGGCGTCCGGTGTTTTCCATCGCTCGACGAGATGCTGGACGAGGCCGCGCTCGACGGCGTCCTCCTGGCGAGCCCGACCGGCCTGCATGTCGACCAAGCGCAGGCCGCGGTGGCGCGTGGATGCCCGGCGCTGATCGAAAAGCCCATCGGCACGAGCGCCGCCGATGCGATGGCACTGGTCGAGGCCGCCGAGGCGGCGGGCGTGCCGCTTCTCGTCGGCCATCACCGGCGGCACAATCCTCTGAGCTGCGCGGCGAAAGAGGTGATCGCCGAGGGGCGGCTCGGCATAATCCGCGCGGTGCAGGCGACCTGCTGGTTCTACAAGCCCGACAGCTATTTCGACACGGCGCCCTGGCGGAAAGAGCCGGGCGCGGGCCCGATCTCGGTCAATCTCGTGCATGATGTCGACCTGATGCGCCATTTCTGCGGAGAGGTCGTGGCGGTGCAGGCCACCGCCAGCCCGTCTATGCGCGGCTTCGCCAACGAGGACGTCGCGGCAGCGGTGCTCGAGTTCGAGAGCGGCGCGGTCGGGACGATCTCGGTCTCCGACAGCACGGTGTCGCCCTGGTCGTGGGAGATGACCTCGGGCGAATATCCGGTCTACCCGGTCACGCCGGAGAGCTGCTACCATATCGGCGGGACCGACGGCGCGCTGTCGATCCCGGACATGCGGCTCTGGACCCATAGGGGCGCTCCCGACTGGTGGATGCCGATCTCGGCGACCTCGCTGGTGCGCGGCGCGTCGGACCCGCTGGTCAACCAGATCCGGCATTTCGTCGAGGTCGTCCTGGGCCGGGAGGAGCCGCTCGTCTCGGGGCTCGAAGGCGTCCGGACCCTGCAGGTGGTCGAGGGGATCCAGGTCTCGGCCCAGAGGCGCGAGCGGGTGAGTATCCCTCGGCTCGGTCGCGGGTGAGGGCATAAAATATCAGAGATTTTTAAAATTATCTTGCAAAAGGGTATGTGTTCACCATGCTGGTGCGGGATGAATTCAGGATTTGTCTCACGGGAGGAGAAAAGATGATCACCAGATTTACCAGACGCGTCGCGCTGTCCGCGCTCGTGGCCGCAGGCGCGCTCGCCGCGGCTCCGGTCGTGGCGCAGGACAAGGTCGAGCTTCGCATGTCGATGGCCGGATCCGAGACCGATCAGCGCGCCGTAGCGATGGCCGAGGTCTTCGGCCCGGCGGTCTCGGACTTCGCCGATTACAAGCCGAGCTACAACGCGACGCTCTTCGCGCAGGGCACCGAGCTCGAGGCGATCAGCCGCGGCAATCTCGAGATGTCGATCACCTCGGCGCAGGAGCTCGCGCAGTTCTTCCCGGAATTCTCGATCTTCACCGCAGGATACGTGCTTCAGGACGCCGATCACCAGGTCGCGGTCTTCAACGACGAGCTGTTCGATCCGTTCAAGGCGCGCGCCGAGGATGACCTTGGCGTCAAGCTCCTGGCGCCGATGTATCTGGGCCGCCGCCACGTGAACCTGCGCCAGTGCCGCGACGAGCTGGACGTGAAGACGCCCGCGGATCTCGAAGGCGTGAACCTGCGGATGCCCGGCACCGATGCGTGGCAGTTCCTCGGCAAGGCCTTGGGCGCGTCGCCGACGCCGATGTCCTTCTCCGAGGTCTATACCGCGCTCTCGACCGGTGCCGTGGACGGGCAGGACAACCCGCTGCCGACCGTGGTGGACGCGAAATTCTACGAGGTCACCTGCCAGATCGCGCTCACTTCGCATCTGGTGGACTGGAACTTCATCGCGATCTCCAAGGCCGTGTTTGACGGTCTGACCGAAGAGCAGCAGGCCGCCGTGACCGAGGCCGCCGTCGCCGCCGCCGATGCGGGCCGCGCCGCGCAGCTTCAGAAGGAAGAGGAGCTTGGCGCCTTCATCGAAGAGAATGGCGTCGAAATCTACGAGCCCGATGTTGCCGCGTTCCGCGATCAGGTGCAGAAAATGTATCTCGAAAGCGATTTCGCCAATGATTGGCCCGAGGGCGTCCTCGAAGCGGTGAACGCGCTCGGCAACTGATCGCGAGACCCTCTGGCGGCGCGGGGAAGACGGTTTTGGAAAAGCTTTCTCGACTGATCACCCGCGTCGCCGAACCCATCGCCGCCGCCATGCTGGCGGCGATGTTCATCACCTTTCTCCTCCAGATCTTCTCGCGCTACGTGATGCTCCAGCCCTTCGGATGGACGCTGGAGCTGTGCCTGATCCTCTGGGTCTGGATCGTGTTCTTCACCAATGCCTTCCTGGTGGGCGAGCGCGATCACGTCACCTTTGACATCCTCTACAATTCCGGCTCGCGCCGGGTCCGGACGGTTCTGGCGCTGATCTCGGCGGCGGCCATCGTCGCGGGCATGCTCTACGCCTTCCTTCCGACCGTCGACTATATCGACTGGATGAAGATGCGGCGGACCTCGACGGTGGAAAACCCGCTGACCGGAGAGCGCATTCCCCTGCGCACCATCTTCTCGATCTACGCGATCTTCATGGTGGTCGTGGCGCTGCGCTACGCGCTGCGCTTCGTGGCGATCCTGCGCGGCGGACCTCCGGACGCGGACCATGATCTCCTGAAGGACGCACCCGATGCCACCCGCGTCGAGGAGCGCTAGGCGATGACATTCGAACTGGCCGCCTGCCTTCTGACGCTCTTCCTGCTGGCCGGGATCGGCACGCCCATCGGCTACACGATCATCCTCGCCGCGACGGTCTATCTGGGCCTGAGCGGGCTCGATCTGGCGCTGACCGGCGAGAAGATCCTGCAGGGTCTCTACCGCAGCTTCATCCTGCTGGCGGTGCCGCTCTTCATCGTCGCCGCCAATATCATGAACGCGGGCACGATCTCGGAGTGGCTGCTGAACTTCTGCGTCGCGCTTGTGGGCCGCTTCCGGGGCGGGCTCGGCCATGTGAACGTGGTCGCGTCGCTGATCTTCTCGGGCATGTCCGGCTCGGCGGTGGCCGACGCGGCGGGGATCGGCAAGGTCATCATCGAGATGATGACCAAGGAGGGGCGCTACACCCGCGGATACGCCGCCGCGATCACCGCGGCTTCGGCGACCATCGGCCCGATCATTCCGCCCTCGATCCCGATGGTGCTCTATGCGCTCGTCTCGAACGCCTCGATCGGGGCGCTGTTTCTGGGCGGCATCGTGCCGGGTCTGGTGATGGGCGCCGTGCTGATGGGGATGAACGCCTATATCTCGCACAAGCGCGGTCTCGATATCGACGAGGCGGTGCCGCTCAGCGAACTCCCGGCCAAGACCGCGCGGGCCTTCCCGGCGCTCCTGATGCCGGTCATCCTGCTCTACGGCATCTACGGCGGCGTCACCACGCCGACCGAGGCCGCGGCGGTCGCGGCCTTTTACGCGCTCCTCCTGGCCGGTCTCTTCTACCGCGCGCTCAGCTGGCACACGCTTTACCGCATCTTCGTGGACAGCGCCCGCGCGTCGGGGGCGGTCGGGATCGTGATCGGCGGGGCGCTGATCCTGAACTTCATCGTCATCTCGGAGAACATCCCCGAGATGATGTCGAACCTCCTGACCGGAATCGACGTCTCGCCCATCGTCTTCCTGATCGGCGTGAACCTCCTGATCCTGGTGCTGGGCTGCGTGCTCGACGCGACGACGATCATCCTCGTTATCGTTCCGCTCTTCATCCCGACCTGCCGCGAACTCGGCATCGACCTCGTGCATTTCGGCGTGCTCGTGGTGGTCAACTCGATGATCGGCCTGATCACGCCGCCCTACGGCATCCTTCTCTTCGTCATCAACGCGGTGACCGGCATCCCGCTGCGCGAGATCATCGCCGAGATCTGGCCGTTCCTCGCGGCCTTGCTTGTCGCGCTCGTGATGGTGATGCTCTTTCCCGGAATCGTTCTCTTCCTGCCGCGCCTTTTCGGCTACGCGGGCTGAGACGTCGCTTTTCCCAACAGGACTTTCTTCGATGAACTTGCCCAAGAACCTCTTCAAGGCCCGTCTTGCCGCCGGCGAGCAGCAGATCGGCATCTGGAACACCCTGGGTGGCAACACCGTGCCCGAGATGCTGGCCGGGGCGGGCTATGACTGGGTTCTCGTGGATTGCGAACACGCCGCGGTCGAGACCATCGAGGTCCTCCCGGCGCTGCAGGCCATCGGGCAATATCCGGAGGTCTCGGCCGTCGTCCGGCCCGCCGCGAACGATCCGGTGCTCTTCAAGCGGCTTCTCGACATGGGCGCGCAGACCTTGCTCGTACCTTACGTGCAGAGCGTCGAGGAAGCGCAGACGGCGGTCTCGGCGATGCGTTACGGGCCGCACGGCATCCGCGGCATGGCCGGGATGATCCGGGCCACGCGCTACGGCCGGGTCGAGGAGTATTTCGCGCGCGCCTCCGAGGAGCTCTGCCTCATCCTCCAGGTCGAGACGATCTCGGCGATGGAACAGCTCGAGGAGATCGCGCAGGTCGACGGCGTCGATGGCATCTTCATCGGACCGGCGGATCTGAGCGCCAGCATGGGATTCCCCGGACAGACGTCCCATCCAGAGGTCATGGCCGTGATCGACGACGCGCTGGCGCGTCTGGCCCGGATCGGCGTGCCCTCGGGCATCCTGAGCCTCGACGACGCGCAGGCCCGCCACTTCATGGAGCGCGGCACGCGGTTTACCGCGGTCGGTGTCGATCTCGTGCTTCTGGCGAAGGCCGCGGATCAGCTTCGGACGGCGTTCTGAGGCAAGGCCGAGACCGTCGTCTCGCGTCGGTCCAGGGATCGCTCCGTTTCCCGCGATCCGGCACCGGCTGCGCGGGGCAGGTCAGCCGGTCCCCGCTCGCAGCCGCAACCTTCCGTCGGGAAAGGCAGAGGATCGTTCATTCGCCCGCGAATAATGACTTGTGCCCGGAGGCCGTCGCGGCGAGCTTAGGCACCAGATCGTCGGGTTCGGAGGCCCGGCGTGATCAAGGCGGCGGCAAGCCGCACCCAAGGGAGGATGACATGACTTCACGACTTTCCACGCTTCTCGGCGTGTCCGTTGCGGCATTGCTGTCGATGGGCGGCGCGGCCTCGGCGCAGGACTGCGAGCGCGGCGATCTCGATGCGCGCTACTGCGACACCGATGGCGACCTGATCGCCGATACGCCGACCGACGAGAGCGAGCTTCTGGATCCGGACACGCTGATCTTCGCCTATACCCCGGTCGAGGATCCGGCGGTCTACAAGGAGGCCTGGGCCGATTTCCTGACCTTCCTCGGCGAGAAGACCGGCAAGGAGATCGTCTTCTTCCCGGTCCAGTCGAACGCGGCGCAGATCGAGGCGATGCGCTCGGGCCGCCTGCATATCGCGGGCTTCAACACCGGCTCGAACCCGCTCGCGGTGAACTGCGCGGGCTTCCACCCGTTCACCATCATGGCGGCCGAGGACGGCTCCTACGGCTACGAGATGGAGATCATCACCTATCCCGACTCGGGCATCGAGGCGGTCGAGGACATCAAGGGCAAGCAGCTCGCCTTCACCTCGCCCACGTCGAACTCGGGCTTCAAGGCGCCCTCGGCGATCCTCAAGAGCGATTTCGACCTCGTGGCCGAGCGTGACTTCGAGCCGGTCTTCTCGGGCAAGCACGACAACTCGATCCTCGGCGTCGCCAACAAGGACTACCCGGCCGCCTCGATCGCCAACTCGGTCAAGCAGCGCATGGTCGAGCGCGAGGTGGTCACCAATGACCAGCTTAAGGTGCTCTACACCTCGCAGACCTTCCCGACGACCGGCTACGGCGTCGTCTACAACCTGACGCCGGAGCTGCAGCAGGCGATCCAGGACGCGTTCTTCGAGTTCGAATGGGAGGGCACCTCGCTTCAGGAGGAGTTCTCGAAGAACGGCGAGGCGCAGTTCATCCCGATCACCTACAAGGAAGAGTGGGACGTGATCCGCAAGATCGACGCGGCGAACGACGTCAGCTACGCCTGCGAATAAGCGGCAATGGGCTTTCGGACGGTCCCCGGTACCGGGGGCCGTCCCAACGACAAGACCGGGACGGGACATGCTGCGGCTCAAGACACTTACGAAAACCTACAAGACCGGGGATACCGCGCTCAAAGCGGTCGACCTCGAAGTGCCGAGCGGCCAGGTTCTGGCGCTGATCGGACCCTCGGGGGCGGGCAAGTCCACGTTGATCCGCTGCATCAACCGGCTCGTGGAGCCGACCGAGGGCGAGGTCTGGCTGGACGAGACCGAGCTGACCGGGCTCGGCGCGGGCGCGCTCAGGCGGGCGCGGCGCGAGATGGGGATGATCTTCCAGGAATACGCTCTGGTCGAGCGGCTGACGGTGATGGAGAACGTCCTGTCGGGACGGCTCGGCTATGTGGGCTTCTGGCGCAGCTTCCTGCGCCGCTACCCGCAGAAAGACGTGGACGAGGCCTTCCGCCTTCTGGATCGCGTCGGGCTTCTGCACATGGCCGACAAGCGCGCCGACGAGCTTTCGGGCGGTCAGCGGCAGCGCGTCGGCATCTGCCGCGCGCTCATCCAGGACCCGAAGCTTCTTCTGGTCGACGAGCCGACCGCCTCGCTCGATCCCAAGACCAGCCGCCAGATCATGCGGCTCATCACCGAGCTCTGCCGCGAGCGCGGGCTGGCCGCGATCATCAACATCCATGACGTGGCGCTGGCGCAGCGCTTCGTGCCGCGCGTCGTCGGCCTGCGCTTCGGCGAGATCGTCTTCGACGGGCCGCCCGACGGGCTGACGCCCGACAAGCTGACCGAGATCTACGGCGAGGAGGATTGGGAGGCCACCATCGAGAAGGTCGACGAGGACGAGGCCGAGAGCGAGGGGGAGGCCGCGGAATGACCACCCATCGCGAGCTCGACGACATGCTCGGGCGCCGCTGGCGCAAGCCGCCGCTGGTCAGCAATCCGGCGCTGCGCTGGGGGCTCCTGGCGCTCTTCGTCGCCTACATGATCGCCGCTGTCCTGACCATCGAGGTCGACTGGGGCCGGGTCTACGAGGGGCTCGACCGCGGCTGGGAATTCATCCTGTCCTTCACGCGTCCCGATTTCGTCTCGCGCTGGGGCGACATCTGGGCCGGGCTGATCGAGAGCATCGTGATGACCGTCGCGGCCTCGGTCGTGGGCATCCTGATCTCGATCCCCATCGGCCTTGGCGCCGCGCGCAACATCGCGCCGCTGCCGGTCTACGTGATCTGCCGCGCCATCGTCGCGATCAGCCGCGCGCTGCAGGAGATCATCGTGGCGATCCTCCTGGTGGCGATCTTCGGCTTCGGACCGCTCGCGGGCTTCCTGACGCTCTCCTTCGCGACCATCGGCTTCCTGTCGAAGCTCCTGGCCGAGGACATCGAGTCGATGGACCGGGTGCAGGCCGAGGCGATCCGCGCCTCGGGCGCGCGCTGGATGCAGTGGATCAATTACGGCGTCCAGCCGCAGGTGATGCCGCGTCTCGTGGGCCTGTCGATGTACCGCATCGACATCAACTTCCGCGAAAGCGCGATCCTCGGGCTCGTCGGCGCGGGTGGCATCGGCGCGACCCTCAACACCGCCTTCGACCGCTACGAGTATGACACCGCCGCCGCCATCCTGATCCTGATCATCGGCATCGTGATGGCGCTCGAATATCTCTCGGGCGTGATCCGGGCGAGGGTGCAGTAATGCCGGTCTCGGAACAGGGGGGCGTCACCACCTGGCGCCGTCGCACCACCGGGCAGAGCCTGGTGCGCTGGTTCGGCTGGCTGATCGGGCTCGCGGTGTTTCTCTATTGCTGGCAGCAGATCTCGGCGGCGACGACCTGGTTCTTCGTCAGGGACGCGCCGCGGATCGCGGGCGACATCTGGAGCCGCGCCACCCCGCCGCGCTGGGAGTATATCGCGCAGCTCGGCCGTCCGATCTGGGACACGCTCAACATCGCGACGCTCGGCACGCTCATCTCGCTCCTGCTGGCGGTGCCGGTGGCGTTTCTCGCCGCCAACAACACCACGCCCTCGCGGCTCTTCGTGCGGCCAATCGCGCTTCTGATCATCGTCTCGACACGCTCGATCAACTCGCTGATCTGGGCGCTCCTCTTGATCGCGATCATCGGGCCGGGGGTCTTCGCGGGCGTCGTCGCCATCGCCATCCGGTCGATCGGCTTCTGCGCCAAACTGCTCTACGAGGCCATCGAAGAGATCGACCGCGTGCAGGTCGAGGCCATCACCGCCACCGGCGCGAGCCGCTGGCAGGTCATGGCCTACGGGATCGTGCCGCAAATCCTGCCTGCCTTCGCCGGCATCGCGGTCTTCCGCTGGGACATCAACATCCGCGAGTCGACGGTGCTGGGCCTCGTCGGGGCCGGGGGCATCGGGCTGCAGCTGCAATCCTCGCTCAACGTCCTCGCCTGGCCGCAGGTGAGCCTGATCCTCTTGGTGATCCTCGCCGCCGTTGTGCTCAGCGAATGGGTCTCGGCCAAGGTCCGGGAGGCGATCATTTGACCTCCATGACCTCGGACGCGGCGCTTGCGGCCTACGAGGCCGCACGCGCCCGCCTTCCCGACGCGCCGAGCCCTGTCGCTGCTCCGGAGAGAGTGGCGTCGCTCGCAGATCTCGCGCCGCGCTTCGACGCCTTCTTTCTCGATGCGTTCGGGGTCCTGAATGTCGGCGAAGACGCGATCCCGGGCGCGCCCGAGCGCATCGCGGCGCTTCAGGACGCAGGGAAACGGGTGCTGGTGGTGTCGAACGCCGCCGGGTTTCCGCATGACCGGCTGATGGAGAAATACGCGCGTCTCGGCTTCAAGTTCGCGCCCGAGGACGTGGTCACGAGCCGCAAGGCCCTGGCCGTCGCGGTCGGAGACGGCGCGGGCCGCCGCTGGGGACTGATGGTCAGCGACGGCGTGGACGCGGCCGAGTTCGACGCGCTGGACCACCGTCGCCTGCGCGACGACCCTGAGGATTACGACACGGTCGACGCGGTCCTGATGATCGGCAGCGCCACCTGGACCGAGGAACGGCAGAGCCTTCTGGAGGCCGCTCTCCTCGAGCGGCCACGCCCGGTCCTGGTCGGCAATCCCGATATCGTCGCGCCGCGCGCCGAGGGCTTCTCGGTCGAGCCCGGCTCGTATGCGCATCGCCTCGCGGACAGGACAGGCGTTGCGCCCGAGTTCTACGGCAAGCCCTTCGCCAATATCTTCGATCTCGCCTTCGCGCGGGTGCCGGACGTGCCGCGCGAGCGGATCGTGATGGTGGGCGACAGCCTGCACACCGATATCCTCGGCGCGCGCGTCGCCGGGATTGCCGCAGCCCTCGTCACCGATCACGGCTTTCCCTCCGGTCGCGATCTCGACCTGGATACCGACGCGACCGGCATCCGCCCCGACTACGTCATGGGCTCTCCCTAGCCGACGTTGAACTCCGCCGATCTGCGCAAACCGGCCCGGTCGCTCCGGGGCGACCGGAACGGCATCTCGATCGTCTGGTAGGTCAGCCGCGCCAGCAGGATCGAGACGAGCGAGGTGATGGTGAAGGACGCCACGGCTGGCGCGTCCACCAGGATCATCGCGATGGGGAAATGCCAGAGATAGACCCCGAACGAGATCCGCCCAAGGGCCGTCAGGCCCGGCGCGCGCATCAGCGCCATCGGTGCGGCGACGAGCCCTGCGACGGCAACCATCGCAAGCAGTCCGACGACCGCCACCGGTATCGCGGTCGTGCCAATCGCGATGAACCCCAGGATCATCAAGGCGGCCGGTGCCGCCCACTGCGCCACCGAGCGTTTCAGCGGCGGCAAGCAGGCGAGGATGGCTCCGAGGAAAATCGTCGATGCCCGGGAGATGGGCAGGCCATATGCCGCTTTATGCATGCCGGAGGTATCGAGCATGCTCCAGAGCACGACGCTGAACACGGCGCAAACGAGCGCGCCGATGGCGAACTGGAGCCTGTCGCGTCCGAGCGCGAGCAATCCGATGATGGCGTAGCAGAGGATTTCGACCGTCAGCGTCCAGGTGTGGCTGATATAGGTGATCGCTCCGGTTGCGAAACGCGGGCCTTCAAGGAAGACCGCTGCGCCGACCGCTTCCCAATAGGGCCGCTCGAAGGTCGAGAAGGCGGCGAAGCACACGAGGCAGACGACAAGCAGCAGCGGCCAGATGCGGCGCAGCCTGCGGGCCATGAAATCGGTCCAGCTCAGTTCCTGCTCGAGAGCGATGCGCGCCGTGAGGTAGCCGCTGAGAGCGAAGAACAGTTCCACGCCGACAAGCCCGGCATTGGGCAGCCAAGGCGTGGTGTGCAGTATCACGACGAGGGCGACGGCAAGGCCGCGCAAGCCCTCCAATTCTGGAATGAATTTCATCAGCAACCCTAACCAGGACAATCGGCACGAAACCCGGCCATCATCGGTGCTAGGGGCGTGTTTGTCACCTTTTTCATGGTGAGATTGGGTCAAAAATGTGACCCGGATATCTGCAAATAGAGCCAATAGGGCGTCGTCAGGCGGATCGTCGTGCGTCTCGATACAACGGCTCGGCGGTGTTGCGTGTGTGGCGATTGGGGAGCTCACCCGAGACGTGTGTCGCTCCGTGATATAGGATGCGCCGCGACCCGGCTGGCCGCGGCGCGTCTCTCACTTCAGCCGATCAGCCGTCGAAGCGCTCTTCGAGGAAAGTCGAGAACGCCTCCCAGCTCGCGGTGTCGGCGCGTTCCTGGTAGCGATCGGAGTCGAAGACCGTGAAGGCGTGCGGGGCGTTCGAGTAGACCTCGATCGTGTAGGTATTGCCGGAGGCCTCCATCTCCTCGGCCAGGGTCGCGACATCGCTCATCGTGATCGACGTATCCGCGCCCCCGTGCATGACGAGGACCGGCGGCTCGTCGCCGTCCCAGGACTGGCCCTCCGGGGTCGAGAGTCCGCCGTGGAAGGTGGCGTAGCCCTGCGCCATGTCCGCCATGTCGCTCCGGGCCATCTCGAGCGTCACGGCGCCGCCGAAGCAGTAACCCATGACCACCATCCGGTCGATGTCGCTGAGCGAGGTCGCCTGCTCGATCCCGGCCTGGATCAGCGCCCGCATCCGCTCGCGATCCTCGTAGAGCGCGCCGGTCGCGGCACGGCGGTGATCGACGGTCTCGGTCGGCGTCTCGTCACCGAACATGTCGAGCGCGAAGGCGTTGTAGCCCATCTCGGCCAGCATGTCGGCGCGCTGGCGCTCGTAATCGGTCATGCCGTCCCAGTCCTGCACGATCAGCACGAGGCCCTTGGGGTTTTCCGCCTCGGCCCAATAGCCGGTGAACGCTTCGCCATCCACGGTATAGGACACATCTTCCGCGAGGGCGGGTGCGGCGACCACCGCGGCTGTGAGAGCGAGTGAGAGTGTTTTCATCTTCCATCCCTTTCTGAGCTTCGACAGAGGGGCCGCAGGTTGGTCCCGCGACGCAATTTCGGCGCTTGGGATGGTGGGCCGGTTCGGTCACAGGACAAGTCAGACGCGCGTGCGCCTCGCCGTCATGTGACCGCGCGGGAGGGATTGGCTTGTTCAGTACTCCGGATCGAGGCCCGCTCGGGTGAGCATCTGTCTTGGGTGGGATGCGCGTCACTCTGCAGACGGGAACGACCGTGAGGTGGCGGGCACCGCTCGCTGCGGGCTGACGCATGGAAGACGTCGAAGGCAGGGGGTACTTGGTGCTCGAACCTGCGCGCAGGTGCGCATCATGGAGACGGTATCAGGACGAGGGAGGCCGATCTCACCGATACGATGATGTCGATCCGGGGGCAGTGCCGTTCGGTTTGGGCTGGATCGGAAACGGTCAGAAACGACCCAACATTCTCAGCAGGTGCGACCGATGCGTGCGGCCCCCCCTTGTGGCCAGTCAATCGGATCGTCGCCCTATCGGAAGTCGCTCGGTTGCGGAGCACGCGAGGCGGCGACGCGGCAGGCGACCCTCGATCGCCTGCCGCACCCGTCTTCAATCTTTCCGCCGCTTGATCGAGATGATGCAGTTCGCGTGTCTCGGGTGCAAAGCGGGAAGGTCGCGGCCAAGCACGTCTACGGACCCGACATGGCGCAGGGCGCCGGCCTGGGCCGCCTCGCTGTCGGCATACGTCCTGCGCTTGCCGTGACCGCTGGCGAGGCACCGCCAGGTGCGGCCGTCGCGTCCGGCGAATTTCGGGGCGTCGTGCTGCTCCTGCCGACCCAGGGTGCGGGTGATGTGCTCGGGCGCGAGCGGCGGCTTCGCCAGGGTCGGAGTGTGGGCGACCTTGGCTCCGCCCGAGGTCGAGATCACGAGCTGGCGCGCGGGGCGCGGTTTCGGGCGCTGCAGCATGATGAGGGTCGACGGGACCTGCGGGACGCTTGTTCCCGGGGTATGGGGGCGCGTCTGCCCGGTGGCGACGGTCGTGGCGGGGCCCCGGGGCGGCACCGTCTGCGTCGTGGCAGTCGGCACGCGCTGCGGCTGTTGCGTGGGCGTGCCTTGTGGGATCGCGGTCGGCACCTGCTGGGGCTGGGCGGTCGGGACCCGTTGGGGGGCGAGGTCCGGTGTCCGCTGCGCTGTCGCCGTCGGCACCTGCTGCGGGATCGGGGTCGGAACCTGTTGCGGCGTCGCTTGCGGGATTGCTGTCGGAACCTGTTGAGGAACCGCGACGGGACCGCGCTGCGGCGTCTGTCCGGCTGCCAGAGGCGGCACCCGCTGCGGGATCGCGGTCGGTATCGCCTGCGGTACTTGGGTCGGCGTCGCCTGCGGAATCGCCTGGGGAACCGCCTGCGGAACTCTCTGCATCAGCTGCGGGATGCGCTGCGGCACGGCCTGGGGCGTCGGCGTGGGCACGCGGGTCGGCACGAGCTGCGGCGTCGCCTGCGGCACGCGCTCCGGTGTCGGCGGAATGATCACGCTGGCCGAGACCGGGCCGTAGCCGGTGACCGTGGTCGGCGGGTTCGGCACGACGACGATCGGCGGCAGTTGCTGACCGGTGAAGGACGGGCCGCGGGTGCCCTGGGGCGGGATCACCGGGCTCGTGCCGGTCAGCACGGCCTGCGGTTGCGGCGTCACCGTGACGGGCAGGGGCTGCGTGCCGGTGAGCGGCGGGTTGGGCACGCCTTGGGGCACCGGCGGTCGTCCGGTGCCGGTGAGCACCTGCTGGGGCTGGGGCTGCACGTTGATCTGCTGCGGCTGGCCTCCGGTGAAGGGCGGATTGGGCACGCCTTGGGGCACCGGCGGACGTCCGGTGCCGGTGAGCACCTGCTGGGGCAGGGGCTGCAGGACGATCGGCTGCGGTTGGCCTCCGGTGAAGGAGGGTGTCGGCGTCGTCTGTAGGAGAGGCACCGGGCCGACGCCGGTCAGGACGGGGGTCTGGATCGGCGTGACCACGATCCCCTGTCCGGTGATCGACGGGCTGGGCTGGGACGGGGTGACCGGAGATGTTCCGGTCACGACCTGCTGGGGCAGCGGGTCGACCTTGATGACGGTCTGGGTCTGCGAGGGCGTGGTCGGCTGCCCCGGACCGGTCGCGGGAAGCTGGGTCGCGGTCGGTACGGTGCTCGGGATTGCGGTAGTGGTCGTGCCACCGCCGCCTCCGGCAGCGCAATCGGGGCTCGAATGCTTGTTTCCGACGCCGATGCAGAAACCGAAGTGATTGCCATTGGCGAAGGCGGAGACGGGAAGAACCGCGAGGACCGCGGCCAGGATCAGTGGATGTCGGGTCATGCCGGTTACCAACTCTTTGTCAGGCCGAGGTAGAGCGCCGGATCACCTGCCTCGGTGTCCGCGCCGTCCTTGAGCGGGGTTGCAACATAGGTGCGGGCGAGAAAGCCGCCGGAAAACTCGAGATCGAGGCCGAGGCCGAGCGAGGCGAGCTCGATGTCACCAGCCTCGTCGCCGGTCGCATCGTTGTTCGAGACCCGGCCGATATCGACGAAGCCGTAGGGACGGAGCCGCTGCACCGTGCCGCCGCCCGGGAAGAGATCGCGGCTGACCTCCAGCGTCGCGGAATAGCCGCTGTCGCCTTGCGCCTCGGCGAAGAGATAGCCGCGCTCGTCCCAGCGCCCGCCGAGATGGAACTCCTCGATGCTGGGCAACTGATCCGAGGACGCCTGGCCCCAGAGCTCGGCCCGGACGGTCGAGTCCGGTCCGAACCAGCCGACCGGGTGCTCGTATCCGAAGCCGAAGCGCAGATAGGAGAACGTCTCGTCGCCATCCGTCTGCGCGCCGCTGTCGTCGCGCTGGCGTCCGTGGGTCAGGTTGAGCGCATATTCGTAGGCGCCGCCGGTCTCGAGTGCCTTGCCGAAGATCCAGCCCGCGCTGACCGCATCCACGGTGCTGTCGAAGGACTGCCCCTCGACATCGACATCCGACGAGGAGCGGCGCAGTTCGAGCAGCCCGTAGCCATAGGTCTCGACATCGCGGACGACAGGGTATCCGAGCGCCAGGAGGGCGGTGTGCCCGAGGATATCGGTCTGCTGAAGCGCTCCGCTGGCATCACGCTCCGCTGTGACGGTTCCGAGGTAGCCCTCGGCGAAGGCACCGGACCCGCCGAGCGGCAGGCGGTAGGTCGCCGCGCCCCAGAGCGAACTGCTCTCGCCGTCATACCCGGCATTTCCGGCCAGATCGAAGCGCAGGAGATCGCCGGGGGTCAGCGCGCTCAGATAGGTCTGGCTCAGGCTGAGCGTCAGGGTCTCGCCGATCTCGCGGGAGGGATGGTCGAGCGTCACCGACCCGAAGCGGGTGTCCACGGCCTCGGCCACGATCCGGGCATGCGCATGTGCCTGACCCGGGGGGTAGTCGAACTCGGCCGAGGCGGTCACGGATTCGATGTCCTCGACCAGCATGATCGCGCGCTCGAACTCCTTGAGCGTGACGCCGCGCTTGGCGACGACGGGGCTCATATAGGCGCGGATCAGCCGGGCCGTGTCCGCGTCGACGCCCTCGATCGACAGGGTTCCGATCTCGCCCTCGTCGACGACCAGGGTGTGGCCGTCATCGGCGATGAAGACCTCGGCCAGGAAGTAGCCGTCCTCGAGATAGATCGTCTCGACCGTCTGGGCGAGATCGCCGATCGAGGTCCGCCCGGTCCGCTCGAGGACCAGATGCGAAGCGAAGCCGAGAAGCTCGGCAGGGTCGTAATGGGTAACACCGGTAATATTGAACTGCACATGACCGTCCCTGGTCTGTGCACCGATCTCGTAAGGAACGGCGATAGAACAGGACGCGGCCAGAATCATGGCGACGTGTTTCATGGCTTTTTGCCCTAATCTGTGCGGCACCGGACAGCATAACGCCTGATCCCGGACCCGCACCCTTGCCGGGTCGCACACGTCCCGGTGGTAAAATCCTGTTGCGCATATGCCGTGAGCGCCGAACCGGGACGACACCGGAGGGAGACGCCGCTCTGCGTGGTTCCGCGGTCTGAGACCTCAGGCTTGATCCGAGAGGCGGTCTGCGCGATCCTCGTGTCGTTGTTTTCCCATTACGCAAAAAATTCATGATCCTTGAGGATTCCCATGCGCATATCCCGCATTCTTCTCGCAGCCAGCCTCTTCGTGGCGATCGGCCTCAGCGCCGATGCCCAGGACCGAACCGTCGATGTCCGCTTCCCTGCTGGCGCGACCGGGACCAGCATTTCCGACAGTGTCAGCGGGCGCGACGCCGTGCTCTACCGGATCGGTGCGGAAGCCGGTCAGACGATGTCGGTTGCGATGACTGCCAATAACGCGGCCACCTATTTCAACATCTACGAGCCCGGGCGCGGGCTTGGCGACGAGGCGCTGGTGATCGGCGAGTTCACCGATCCGATGAACGCTTGGGTCGGCACGCTTCCGGCCTCGGGTGAGTATACCGTCGCGGTCTTCCTCTACCGCGCCGCCGCGCGCCGGGGCGAGAGCTCGAGCTACACGCTCGATCTGTCGGTCACCGGTGCGATGGCGCCGAGTGTGCAGGCGGATTACGCCGACGGGCTCGAAGGGGGCCCGGATTTCTTCGAGGTCGCGGTCTCGGGCGGCGGTCAGCTCAATATGCGCTCGGCCCCCTCGGCCGGGGCTGCGGTCGTGACGCAGCTTCGCAACGGCCAAGGCGTGCGCAATCTCGGCTGCCGGATGTCCGAGGGGCGGCGCTGGTGCCAGATCGCGACGCTGGCCGATCCCGGTGCCCAGGGCTGGGCGGCGGGCGAGTTCCTGATCGAGGGCACCGGCCAGGCTTCCGCCCCGGCGGCGACGCCTGTCGCGAGCGGCGGAGGCGGCGGCGAGACCCGCGTGCAATTCGCCGCTGGCACCTCCGGGGCCGAGCTGCGCGGGACACTGGCCCCGGGAGAGTCGCATCGCTACCTCCTGAACGCGCGCGACGGGCAGAATCTCTACACGCGCGTCGCGCCGGATGGCGGCCCGATCTCTTACCAGATCTTCAATCCCGACCGCAGCTTCCTGCTCGAGCAGATCAGCAGCGACCGGGAGTACCGGGGCCAGCTCTGGCAATCGGGCGATCACGTGATCGAAGTGATCAACCGCACCGGCGCACCGTCGGGCTATTCCGTCATCATCGGTATCGAGTGAGCGCCTTTCGGGCCAATCCTTCCCTTTTTTCGGAGACAGAGACCCAATGACCTTTTCAAGAAGCGCCCTGGCCGTGTTCGCGGCTCCCCTCATCCTCGGGGGCTGCGTCGAGGATGACGGCTCCTCGATGGCACCCGCTCCCGAGGCCGGCATGCCGAGCGTCGGCAGCGCCAATGATCTGAGCGAATTCCAAGGGGCCCGCGCCGGACAGGCCGAGGGCGGCCTGATGGCGCTCGGATACCAGCCGGTGCGAAGCCAGGGCCTGACCACCTACTGGTTCAACCGTGACACCGGCGCTTGTGCCGAGATCGTCACCGCAAACGGGCGCTATTCCAGCGTCACCATGCTGCCCGCGGAGGATTGCTGACATGACCGGACCACACACACGCGTCTTCGGAGCGCTGACCGCCCTTGGCCTTCTTGCGGCCTGCGCAGATGTCGGCGGCACGTCCGACGCCTCGGTCTCCGCATCCATCCCGACCGCGGCCGAGCAGGCCTGCCTTCGGGATGTGACGGTCGAGACCAACAACCCCGACGTCGTGCTCCTGGGCTCGGAGTTTTCCGAAGCCGGGACCATGGTCCGCGTCGGCGTCGGCGAGATGCGCGCGCCCTGGCAGTGCATCGCCTATAGCGACGGCACGACCGCCGGGATCATGTCGCTGACCAACGAAGGCACGCTTTAAGGCCTGTCAGCCCGGGTCGGCGAGAAACCCTCTCGCCGACCCGGAAGCGCGGGCGGGCTCGACGGAGCGTGGCCGCATCGCCCTTGTGGCCGCGGAGAGTTTGCCCCGGAACCGGATTTCTTGTTCGTGCAGGTCAGCCTGATCTGCACAACGCAAGCCTGTCCTACCTCGCGCTCTCGGGACGCAGGTGACGAATATCGCAACACGCCCTTGACCTTCCGGTCACTGGAAGCCCCAAGTCTCTGATCGGACCGCGACAGAAGGGGAGCTTGTGCGATGGCCGACGCCGAAACAACCAAGAGCGCTGAGATCATCCGGGATCCCGTCTGCGGCATGACGGTCGATCCGGATGCGGGAAAGCCCACAAGTGTCCATGAGGGCCATACCTACCATTTCTGCTCGGAGGGCTGCCGGCGGAAATTCGAGGACTCCCCCGAGACCTATCGCACCGCGGAGGATCCGGTGTGCGGGATGACCGTCGAGCGGGCGACTGCGGCTCATTTCCTCAAGCATGAGGGCGAAAAATTCTATTTTTGCTCAAAGGGCTGCAAGACGAAGTTCGAGGCCGATCCGGAGGCCTATCTCGGCGACAGACCCGAGCCCGAGCCGATGCCCGAGGGCACGCTCTACACCTGTCCTATGGACCCTGAAATCGTGCAGGACCATCCGGGCGATTGTCCGATCTGCGGCATGGCGCTCGAGCCGATGACGCCCTCGCTCGACAGCGGCCCGCATCCCGAATACGTCGATTTCAAGCGGCGGCTCTGGATCACCGCGCCGCTCGCGGCGGCCGTGTTCCTTCTGGAGATGGGCGCGCATGTCGGCATCCCGATCGACGAATGGCTCGGGCACACGACCTTCGTCTGGCTGCAATTTGCGCTGGCGACGCCTGTCGTCTGGTTCACCCGCATGTTCTTCAAGCGCGCCTGGACGTCGGTGAAGAACCGCAGCCCCAACATGTGGACACTGATCGGGCTCGGGACGGGCGCGGCCTACCTGTTCTCGATCGTCTCGATGCTCGCGCCCGGCGTCCTGCCGACGCAGATGCGGGACGGGATGGGGATGACGCCCGTCTATTTCGAAGCGACGGCGGTGATCCTGGTTCTCGTGCTGATCGGCCAGGTCATGGAGCTTGCCGCGCGCGAGCGCACCGGCGACGCGATCCGGGCCTTGATGGATCTCGCGCCCAAGACCGCGCGGCGCGTCGAAGGCGATACCGAGCGCGATGTGCCCCTGGAGGACCTGGCATCGGGCGACATCCTGCGGGTGCGCCCGGGCGAGAGCGTGCCGGTCGACGGGGTCGTGACCGAAGGCCGCTCCTCGGTCGACGAGAGCATGATCTCCGGAGAGCCGGTGCCGGTGGAGAAGGTGGAGGGCGAACCCGTCACCGGCGGGACGCTGAACAAGACCGGCTCCTTCCTGATGGAGGCGCAGAATGTCGGCGAGGACACGACCCTGAACCGGATCGTGCAGATGGTGGCCTCGGCGCAGCGCTCGCGCGCGCCGATCCAGGCGGTGGCCGACCGTGTCGCGGGCTATTTCGTTCCGACTGTGGTCGGGGTGGCGCTTCTTGCGTTCATTGCTTGGTGGGTCCTCGGGCCGAGCCCCGCGCTGTCCTATGCCTTCGTCGCCGCGGTCTCCGTCCTCATTATCGCGTGCCCCTGTGCGCTCGGCCTCGCCACGCCGATGTCGATCATGGTGGCGTCGGGTCGCGGCGCCAACGCAGGCGTGCTGATCCGGGATGCAGAGGCGCTCGAACGCTTCGCCAAGGTCGATGCGCTCATCGTCGACAAGACCGGCACCTTGACGGAAGGCAAGCCGACGCTCACCGATGTGGAGGTTCAAGGGATCGACGAAACCGAGCTCCTGACACTCGTGGCCGCGCTCGAGCGCGGATCGGAGCATCCGCTCGCCGAAGCGCTCGTCGCGGGCGCGGAGGAGCGCGGTGCTGCGCGCCAAGACAGCCGAGATTTCGAGGCGATCACCGGCAAGGGCGTCACCGGCACCGTCGGCTCCCGCGCGGTCGCGCTAGGAAACGCGGCGCTGATGCGCGACCTCTCGGTCGAGACCGGAGCGATGGCCGAGCGCGCCAAGACGCTGCAGACCGAGGGCAAGACGGCGATGTTCGTCGCGGTCGACGGCAATTTGGCGGGCCTCGTGGCCGTGGCCGACCGGATCAAAGAGACGACGCCGGACGCGATCCGCAGCCTGCACGAGCTGGGCCTCCGGATCGTCATGGCGACGGGCGATGCCCGCGCCACGGCCGAAGCCGTGGCCAGGGAGCTCGGCATCGACGAGGTCCATGCGGAGGTCAGCCCGGAGGACAAGAACGCCTTGGTGAAATCCCTGAAAAGCGAGGGGCTTTCGGTCGCGATGGCAGGCGACGGCGTGAACGACGCGCCCGCGCTGGCCGAGGCCGATGTCGGCATCGCCATGGGCACCGGCGCCGATGTGGCGGTCGAGAGCGCCGGGATCACGCTGGTGAAGGGCGATCTCACCGGGATCGTGCGTGCGCGCAGGCTGGCCGAAGCGACGATGCGGAACATCCGGCAGAACCTCTTCTTCGCCTTCATCTACAACTCGGCCGGCGTGCCGATCGCGGCCGGTATTCTCTACCCGTTCTTCGGGGTTCTTCTCTCGCCGATCTTCGCGGCGGCGGCGATGAGCCTCTCGTCGGTGTCGGTCATCGGAAACGCCTTGCGGCTGCGGGCGCAGAAGCTGTGAGACCGCTCCGTGACGCCGATACCGAAGAGTTGCGCGGGGCCGATTGACCTTGGGTCGGGACCGAAGCGATAACTACGGCCGAGCAACGGAGGCCCCATGCGGCACATCCTTATCCTGCTGTCTTTTCTGGCCTGTGCCTGGGCGGCCTGGCCCAGTGCCGTCTCCGCGCACGAGACGGCGCATGGGGCGAGCATGGTCGCGGACTGCGTCGACTGCATCGAGGTCGACGGCGCGGGAGATCACGCCGAGATCGACGGCTGCCACAAGGGTCCGGGCTGCGGTCCGGCGATCTACACGCTGCCCAATGTGGCGGAGCTCTCCGTCTGGGCTCCTGTGGTTGCGCGGGCGCTGCGCCCTGCGGGATCGTCCCCGCCGCGCTCCATCGTCATTGCGCGCGATCTGCCGCCTCCGCGGGCCTGATCCGGTCACACCGCGACTGCGCCTTAGGCGCACCGACGATGACCGCATGGCATTCCGGCCATGCCAATCAGGACTCCAGGTATGAAATCGACACTATTGGCCGTCGTGGCGGCACTCGCGCTTGCAGGCGGCGCCTACATCTACCTTCAAACCTCGCCGACGGACGATCCCGCCGCTGCGGCGCCCGCCGAGGGCGAAGCGCTCGTCGCGGTCGCTCTGCCCCAGTCCTTGTCGTACGAGGCGGTGCTCGGCGAGCGCGCTTTCGACGCGGTCTGCGCGGCGTGTCACGGCGAGAATGCCGCGGGCAGGAATGGCTCCGGCCCACCCCTCGTTCACAAGATCTACGAGCCGAGCCATCACGGCGACATGGCCTTCCAGCTCGCTGTCCAGAACGGCGTTCGCGCCCATCACTGGAACTTCGGCAGCATGCCGCCTCAACCCGGGCTGACCGGGGCGGATGTCGCGAACATCGTGGCCTATGTGCGCGAACTGCAGCGGGCCAACGGCATCAACTGAGACACCTTCACATCAGACACCGAATATCGGAGCCGTTCACACGGTTTCGCCAAGAGACAGGACAGAGGACCCCCATGAAGATCTACATTGCCCTGGCATTGATCGCCGCCGGAACCGTGGCCGTCGCGCATAGCGGAGTGAAGAATCCGGACGTCATGAACCGGATGATCGGCATGTCCGAGATGGCCAAACAGATGAAGACCGTCGGCGCGATGGCGAAGGGCGAGACCGCCTTCGACGCGGATGCCGTCAACGCGGCGCTCGCGACGTTGTCCGAGGAGGCCTCCTACATTCCCTCGCTCTTCGAGATCAACGCGACCGACCCCAAATCGGAAGCGCTTCCGGTCATCTGGGAGGAGTTCGACACCTTCGCCGGGCACGCGAAGCACCTGGAAGAGATCACCGCGTCGCTGGCAGGCACCGTCAAGAGCCCGGGCGATCTCGGGCCGGTCATGAAGGAGGTCGGGAAGGCCTGCGCCGCGTGCCATTCGGATTACCGCAAGGAATGAGCCGCAAGGCTCGGTCGCGCGGATGCGACGACGGGGCCTACTGCGGGCGGGCTGAGCCTTCGGGACGCGGCATGTGAGCGCCCCGGCGTTCTCGTGTCGCCTTCAAGGACAGCCCGTGTCCGTGTGAACCGGACGGATCGACGCGACGCGGCGGCTGATGCGGCCTGCGTCCGCCTGTCTCACTTGGTCAGAAGCGCTTTCCGGGCCGAGTAGTCGTCGGGATCGATCTCGCCGCGCGCGAGGCGCAGGTCGAGCTCGGACAGCGCATCCTTCTCTCGTCCCGGCTGCGGCGCGCCGTCGACGCGGCGCGCGAACCAGATGAGCGCGGCCACGATCAGTCCGATCACGATCAGCCACAGGACCGGGCCAAACATCATGCCCGCGCCATAGCCGGAGCCCCAATGGCTCATGTGGCCATACCCGTCCGTATCGGCGAGGGCCGGCTGGGCAACAAGCGCCAGCGGAAGCAACGATCTCACCATGTCTCACTCCTCTTCGCGATGACGCTCGGACTGTGCCATGGGCCGCGATCGGCGATCCTTGATCTGTCGCAAGAGGAAGGCCCCGGGTGAGACGAAACCGCGCCCCGGTCTCCCGGGGCGCAGCACTATCAGTTTGAGCCGGGGATCACTCGTCCGCGATCTCGGTCACGGTCAGCTTGCCCTTCACGCGCTCGGCGGTGAAGGAGATCTCCTGACCTTCGGAGAGACCTTCGAGCATCTCGGGCACCGCCACTTCGAAGACCATGGTCATGGCATCCATCTCGAGGTTCTCGAGCGGGCCGTGATCGATGGTCAGGCGGTTCCACTGGGTGTCCACCTTGGTGATCGTGCCGGTGCTCATCGGCATCTCGGCGCTGTGGCTTTCCGCATGCGCGGTCGCGGCGAAAAGGGCAAAGGCGAGGGTCATCAGGGTCTTCATGGGGTGTCCTTTCAAGACAGGGAAAAACGGGGGCGGCCCGCGCTCGGGGCCGCCCGGGATCATCAGCCGCGCCTGACGTGATCGCGCGGCGAGTAGATCGTCTCGGGGCTGGTGTTGCGGGCCTCTTCGGGCAGCTCGCCGGTCCATTCCCAGGCCTCGGTGCCCGGCGGGTTCTTGTACCAGCCGGGGTCGTAGTAATCGTCGGGCGCGATGCCCTCGCGCACCTTCACGACGCTGAACATGCCGCCCATCTCCAAGGGCCCGTGCGGCCCCCAGCCGGTCATCATCGGCACCGTGTTGTCGGGCAGTTCCATCGACATCTCGGCCATGTCCGCCATCCCGGCGGTGCCCATCGGCATGTAGCCCGGCTGCTGGCGGCGCAGCATGCGGGTCAGGCGGCTCTTGTCCGCGCCGATGAAGGTCGGCAGGTCGTGCCCCATCGCGTTCATCGTGTGGTGTGACTTGTGGCAGTGGATCGCCCAGTCGCCTTCGTGCACGGCGTCGAACTCGTAGGCGCGCATGGCCCCCACGGGAATGTCGATCGAGACCTCGGGCCAGCGCGCCGTCTCGGGCACCCAGCCGCCGTCGGTGCAGGTCACCTCGAAATCGTAGCCATGCATGTGGATCGGGTGGTTGGTCATGGTGAGGTTGCCGCAGCGCACGCGCACCCGGTCGCCCTTGTTGACCACCAACGGGTCGATGTCGGGGAAGATCCGGCTGTTCCAGGTCCACATGTTGAAGTTCGTCATCTCCGCCACGCGCGGGATGTAGGTGCCGGGGTCGATGTCATAGGCGGCGAGCAGGAAGGCGAAATCGCGGTCGACCGGCATGAAGGCCGGGTCGCGCGGGTGCACGATGAAGAGCCCCATCATGCCCATCGCCATCTGCACCATCTCGTCCGCGTGGGGGTGGTACATGAAGGTGCCGGACTTGGTCAGGTCGAACTCGTAGACGAAGGTCTTGCCCGGAGGGATCGCCGGGTGGCTGAGCCCGCCCACGCCGTCCATGCCCGAGGGCAGGATCAGCCCGTGCCAATGGACCGAGGTGTGCTCCGGCAGGCGGTTGGTGACGTAGATGCGCACCCGCTCGCCCTCGACCGCCTCGATGGTCGGGCCGGTCGATTGGCCGTTATAGCCCCAGAGACGCGCCATCATGCCGGTCGCCATGATCCGCTCCACCGGCTCGGCGACGAGATGGAACTCCTTGACGTTGCCGTTCATGCGCCAGGGCAGGGACCAGCCGTTCAGCGTCACGACCGGGTTGTAATCCGGTCCTGATACGGGCCGTTCGGGGACCTGCGTGTCGGGGCTGTCGTAACTGGCGGCCTCGGGCAGGTCGCGGAAGCGCGTTTCCGCGGCGGCGGCGCTTGCGAGGACGGCCCCGGCGCCCGCGGTCAAAACCTGTCTGCGGTTCATCACTCTGATCCTCCTGTCGGTCCGCCCCAGATCACGGCGGCCAGTTCGGCCTCGGCATGCCAGTAGTCGGCCTTGGCCTCGGCATAGCTGAGCTGCGCCTCGAGCCCTTCGCGGGCGTCGGCAATCAGCTCGAAGGTCGAGGAGAGCATCCCGTTATAGGATTTCAGCGCCTCCTCATCGATCACGCGCCGGAGCGGCAGAACCTCGTCCCGCCAGTGACGCGCGACGTTGTACTTGCCGGTCACCGCCGCATGGGCCGCGCGCGCCTCGGAGCGGGCATTGATCGCCATCTGCGCCAACTCGTGCGCCGCACGCATATAGGCCAGCTCGCCCCGGCGGCGGGTGGGCTTGGTGGTGTCGTAGATCGGGATCTCGAACGTCGCCTCGAGCACCGGCGACAGCTCGGTCGCGCCGTCTTCGCGCTCCGCCTCGACGCCCGCCATCAGCGACACGTCCGACACCATGCGCTTCTCCCCGGCGAGCCGGTATTCCTGCGCGACGGCCTCGAGTTCGAGCCGTCCCAGCGCCAGATCCGTCCGGTGCGTGAGCGCAAGGCGCTCGATATCGGCGCGACCGGGACGGCTGCCCGGGAGACCGGGCAGCCGGTCGGGCACCTGGAAGGCGATGTCGGACCCGTAAAGCCCCATGAGCCGCGTCAGCTTCTCCTTGGCGAGCTGCGCCTCGAGCCGCGCATCGGCGCGCTCGGCGGCCAGCTCCGCGGTGAAGACATGCTCGCGCGCCTGTTCGCCGCGGTTGAGCGCACCGGTGCGGCCCAGTTCGGCGGCCAGCTCCGAGGCCGCATCCGCGGTCTCCTGCGCGCGACCGACCAGCGCCTCCGCCTCGAAGGCCGCGACCGTATCGATCCAGGCCTCCCGCGCGTCGGCGGCCAGCGCCACCGTCGCGGCCAGCGCCTCGAACTGCGCCTGCCGGAAGGCGGTCTCCGCGACGGCCTTGCGCCGGTCGCGCGTCACGGCTTCGAGCACCGCGCCGGTCACCGTCGCCTCGAGCGAGCGGGCGAGGCCTTCTTGCCCGATCCCTGCGATCGTGACCTCGAGCGACGACACCGGCCCCAGGGCCACGTCCCAGATCTCGGTCGCCGAAAGTCCCAGATCGGCATAGGCCGCCTGCAGCGCGCGGTTGTTGATGAGCGCGACCTGCACGGCGGTCTCGGGCCCGATGACCTTGCCATGCAGGAGCGCGCGGGCCCGCGCCTCGTTCGCGGCGACCTCTTCCGCGGACAGCGCCCAGACGCTCTCGGCGCCGGTTGCCCGCCGCGCCCCGTCGGTCACGAAGGAAAATCCCGCGCGCGGCGCGGAGGCGGAGTTGATCAGGCCTGAATCCGCGCAGGCGCCAAGCGCCAGCGGGACCATGGCGACAAGCAGTCTGGCCACGCGCGTCATCTCGATGCCCCCGGTCCCTGCGCGTCGTTCAGACCGCGCCAGTCGCCCGGGGCTTCGATCGCCCGGGAGGTGTAGGTGACGCCTGGGCCCGCTGGCGCGAAGCGCGCCGTTTCGGGATTGGCCGGCTCAGTGAGGGCTGAGACCGCGGGCGGCTCGAACGGCTGGACACAGCCTCCAAGAGCCAGCGGCAGCAGGGCCACGATAGAAAGTCGCATCATGTCTCCGAAAGTGATTTGCGGAACGGGCGGCCTCTGCGGCGCCCGGTAATGGCAAAATCAGCCCTTCGGAGGTCGGCGGAGGCCGTCGGGATGGGACAGCGCCGTCAGGCTCTGTCCGGACCAGTCGTGGAGAACCGGGCTCGCAAGACGCACGATGGGCTGATCGGGCATCGACACGGAGAGTTCCGAAACGCTGGCGTGATCGCAACAGGACATGGTGCCGGGGCTCCCCGGCAGATCGGGCTGTTCCGAAGATGCCGCGTGATCCCTATGTGCGTGCGCGTTCAGGGCGCTCTCGGTGTCGGGAGCATGCAGATGCGGCCCATCGCCGGTCCCGGCGCAGAGCATGTTGAGCGCCATCGCCGCGGACGCAACCGGGCTGGCCGCGATCACGCCGCCGGACAGGATGAGAAAGAGTGTGAGACACCACCGCGCCAACATGGCCCAAGCTGTGTCTCAAGCCGGATCGCCAGGCAAGTCACAATTTGCGGACCGGGGCCGACACGCGCGATACGCCGCCAATGCGGGTGGCGATGCCACAAATCACGCCGCCGCGGGCCCTTGCCATGGTGCGAGTTGAACCGCGCCGGGAGGCATTCGTGTCCGGACGGAGCAGCCCGCTCGACCCAGGCTACCCGGACTTCCCGAAACTCTCCGCCGTCGGTCTCTCGCCGATGGTGATGTGGTCGATATCCTCCTGCCTTAGACCCATCAGGATCGCGACGATCATCGCGAAGACAAGGATGAAGACCGGCAGGCCGACCACGGTGATGACCTGTTGCAGCGCGTCGAGGCCCGCGCGGCCGCCAAGGACGATCAGCATGCCCGCGACCACGCCCTCGGACGCGCCCCAGAACACGCGCTGGGAGGCGGGCCCGGCGGTGCCGTCGCCGGTGCAGAGCATGTCGATCACCAGCGACGCCGAATCCGACGAGGTCGCGAAGAAGATCGCCACGATCACCACGGCGAGGCCCTGTACCAACTGCGTGGCGGGGAAGTTCTCGAGGAAGGCGAACATGGCGAGCGGCACGCTGTCGGCCACCGCGCGGCTGAGCGCACCCGCCTGGTCGCCCATCGCCTCGCGCGCGGCGGCGCCGATGCCGTCAAAGCCCATCGCCTGCCAGCCGAAGATCGAGAACCAGACCAGCGTGAAGAGGGATGGGGCAAGGAGGACGCCGAAGACAAACTCGCGGATCGTGCGGCCTTTCGAAATGCGCGCGACGAAAAGGCCGATGAAGGGCGACCAGGTCACGGTCCAGGCCCAGTAGAAGACCGTCCAGGACCCCTGCCAGCCCCATTCGTCCGTGTCGGGGCGCATGTCGGACAACATGTCGTTCCAGAAGGCGAGGCGGGGCAGGTTCGAGAGATAGAGCCCCGCGGTCTCGACGATTCCGCGCAACAGGAACAGCGTGGAGCCGAAGACCAGCACGAAGATCATCAAAAGGACCGCCATGCCGATATTGATGTTCGACAGGAGCTTCACGCCTTTGTCGAGCCCCGCGACGATGGAGCCGATCGCCACGATCTCGAGCACCAGAAGGATCAGAAGCTGAACTGTCACCCCGTCGCCCGTCCCGAAGAGCGCGTCGAGCCCCGCCGCGATCTGGCTGGCGCCGAGGCCCAGCGAGACCGCCACGCCGAAGACCGTGCCCAAGATGGCGGCCACGTCGATGATCTTGCCCGGCGTGCCGTAGATGCGGTCCTTCAGGAGCGGGTAGAAGACCGAGGAGACGCGCACCGGCAGCTCGTAGCGGTAGATGAAATAGGCAAAGGCGAGCCCCGGCAGGGTGAAGATCGTCCAGGTGTGCAGGCCCAGATGGTAGAGCGCGATCGAGATCGCGTCGCGGGCGGCCTCGGGCGAATGCGGCTCGACGCCCGGCAGCGGCGGGCTGGAGAAATGCGAGATCGGCTCGGCCACGCCCCAGAACATCAGGACCGTGCCGATGCCGCCCGCAAAGAGCATCGCGAACCACGAGAGGTTCGTGTATTCCGGCCGGCTGTCCTTGGGCCCGAGCCGGAGATGGCCATAGCGCGAGGAGGCGATCCAGATCAGGAAACCGAGCCAGGCATTGACGCCGAGGATGAAGAACCAGCCCAGGTTGGTGACGATCCAGCTGCGGGCCGCGGCGAAGGCCGCGCGGATCGTCTCGGGGGCGATCAGGAGGGCCAGAACGAAGAGCACCATGATCGCGGCGGAGGAAAAGAAGATGACCGGATCGGTCCGGAGTCCAAGACGGCGGGCCAGGTCGTTCATCTCGGAACTCCTCCTATACGGGTGTCAGGATCAACGGCCGAGCCGGGAGGAGGTTCCGAAGTCCTTGGATACTCGCGGGGGTTGGGCGGAGCGCTGGGAGGCGCGGCGCTCCTCTCGGCCGCGGTATCGTAGGACTTGGTCGCTGCTCTCGTGAACCGGCGGATGCTTCCGAAATCGGGCTTGGATCGTCGCGCGCCCGCGCCGTGGCTTCCGCTGGATCAGGTCGGAGTACCCCCCGGTATGTCGCTCTTGGCGCCGAACCAACGGGTACCCGACGCAATCAATCGGCGCGTGGCGCGTCGTGACCTTGCGCGACCGCATGTCAGCGATGTCGAAGATTGACGGGCCGGTCGGGAGGTGCGGCGTTGCAACCTCCCTGCGCGTGAGGCAAGTGATCCAGAACAACCACGAGGACCGTCATGATCCGTTACGCATTCACCGCTCTTGTCGCCCTGACCCTTCTGACCGGCTGCGGCACCGTGAGCGGCAGCAGGACAGTGGTCGAGCGCACCGGCCCCGAAGAGCTCCTGAAGCTTCGCGCGGGCCCGGGCCTCGGCTTTAGCGTGATCCTCGGTCTTCCGGACGGCACCGAGCTGATCCGGCGCGACTGTGTCACCGAGGTCGGGCAGCTTTGGTGCAAGGTTTCCCTCGCCGACGCACCGGCGATCACCGGTTACGTTTCGGCGGACTACCTTTCCGGTGTCTGACGTTTGCATGGTATTCGAGTGCTGGTGTCGGAAATGGAAGATGATTTCTGACGCTCTTTGGCCCAGAAACGCACGCTCAGCAACTGATCGCCCATAGCGAGAAATTTTCTTATCCTCGACGGGGTCGTGCAATCCTCGTTGCCGGATCGTGATCAGGCCGCGCTATCGGATAGCTCACCGACGGTACCCTCCAAATCGCAGCCTAGGTTTTTGATTCCAAGGTTTTATGGTGCAATCCATTCGATGGAATGGAGGGAATCGCTATAAGGGACGTCCGTCACGGAAGCGCAGTGATCACTGATGCCGAAAGAGCAGCATCACATCGATAGCAAACATTGATCGCGGCTCTGAAGCGGGGCAAACGGCGCCTCTTGGCCTTTGGGCACACACGGCTACTCCAACACGTCGCAGCCTCCTCTCGCTCGTTCGCGCCTTTCCGCCAAGCGGCGCGCCATTCCGTATTCAGGCGTGCCCCGCGCAAAACGATCTTCGTAATAGTCGATAATGATCTCGTTCTCTACCTCGGTGAACATCTCGTCTGAAGACAGCGTGTCCATGATCTCGCAGCTGAGCGCTCGAGACATCTTGCCGTAATGCCGCTCCGTGATCTGCTCGTCTGAATGCCCGAGATTCAGCGACCATGCCTTACGATGTCGGTGTGTGCGGCAAATCAAGGTGCCCAGCGCCTTGAGAGAATGGCGTGCGGCATGAGGGGTGTACCGCTTGCCAATGGCTTCTGACGCCTCCTTGAAAGCGCATTGCAACGGCTTGCTGGAGTTCAACGGATCGATGCTGGGCGCGTCTGGCGATCTCGTGCCAAGATCATTCGCCGCTGGAAAGAGGGCGTCCGTCTCGCCGAACCCCAAACTTTTTAACTCTTCGACCCATGCCAGAAAGACGTCCTGAAACGCGTCTGTTCGCGGGAACCATTTGGCAAGGTAGCTCTTGCTGTTTTTCGCGGGCACCTCCCGGGCATCCTGCACGACCGTCCTGTTTTCGAAGTCCACATGCCTGATACGCAGCGCGGTCAAGGTTGCGGCCCGGAACCCGGAGATGAACGCGAAAGCAACCATCGCTCGGTCGCGTCGTTCCAGGATCGTCCTTGTCGGCATCCGCGCCACCATACGCCATGCTTCATCGAGCGTGGGATAGTCTTTGGCTTTCTCGTCCGTTCTCCGGACCGTCGCGCTTCGGGGAAGGGCGAGGTAATCGGGCAGGCTGCTGCTGAGGCGTCTGTAACCGTCCTGTCCGCGGAGCCATTCGAGAAAAGTCCTCAGATGCGAGGCTCGATGCTGGACGGTCGAGGTACTTAGCCCGCCTTGCAGTTTCGGCAGCGCCAGCATCCGAACCAGATGGTCGCGATACTCTCCAACCTGCTTCTTGGTGATCTTCGAAAAGCAAACGCCGCCGGAGAACGCCTCGAAATCGCGGATGCTGGTGAGGTGAGAGCGCATTGTTTTTTCGCTGTACCGGCCCGCATAGGCCTGCCAGTCGAGGATTATACGATCGTTCGACGTGGCCCATTCATCGTCTTGAGACCCATCATTCTTCCCAATACAGGCCTTGGATGCGGCTTTTCTTTCGTCTGCGAGGGTCAGCTCTGTATTGGTATCGAGGCAGTTTTTGATCCTGTCGCATTCCGTCTCATTCAGTAACTTCATCACGCGCGCGCCGCAGTCGCAACACGTCGCAGCTGCGAGCGGTATTCCATCGCGTCGCGAGACAATTGAAACGGTATCGATTTCGGGGAAGACTGCATTACCGCACCCCAGGCATTTGAACTCGCCGAACCGAAGTTGCTTATTGCTCCGCGCCGCTCGCTCCTCATGAAACCGTTTCAACTCGGCTCCTCGGAACACTTGAGGGGTCGAGCTATCCGAAGGCCGGAGTCCAGCGCGAACCCAGTTCGATGCGGTATTGCGGCAAACGCCGTAGAGCGTCTGAACGTCTGTGACCGAATAGACCTTCAAAATGTTCGGGGTGATTTTGCGATAGGACCGGCTCATGACCGCGGTCCCCTGCTATCTGACGTCCACGCTGCAATGCGATTGTGCTCGCCGCTGGAACAGCGCGAAGCCGATTGCTCGGCAGCCTTCAATTCAGACAACCGCCAGCGCGTGGCGCCCCGCGACAAGCGTACTGGTTGTGGCAGGATTCCACGCTCGGCCCAGCGCCAGACGGTCTGTCGGCAGACCCCGTAGCGACGCGCGACGTCCTTGTCGCGCAGATAGCATTCCGGCGATGCCTCAGGGGCAGGGGCAGGGGCAGGGGCTGTGTCCTTCCCCAAGTTCGGCCCGCTGGTGTCAGCCTCCGACTCCGCAGATTTCTCCCCGAGACTGGTGGCACGCGTGTGCTCAGTCATGCCTACCGCCGAGAACAGGTCCAACAGCCCTTGGGTCTCATCGCGTCTCTTCGACATCAGAGCACCCCCTGTTTGAGAAGTGTCCGGATGTCGGCGACACGCCAGGCCGTGGTGCGCGGACCAAGCTTCACCGGTTGGGGATACCGCCCGCTGCGCACGCCTGCCCACCAGGTAGATCGGGAGACGGGAACAGGCCCATGTGGGTGAAGGACCTGTTTTTCGCGCAGCAGCGCGTCGTTTGGGAGGTCGTCGAAAGTCACGTTGTCCATCCTTGTTTCGAGTGATGGAGCCAAGCGTGATCCGGTGCGACAAAGGCCGGTTTGAATTCAACGGACGGCCGTTGAATTCAACGAGAACCCCTTATTTTCTTGGGTAAAGGTGCTCCCAATCATCTTGAGAGACATGCGCGTCGGCGCTTTCTTTCAGGTGCGATGTGATCGTCTGCGCGGTCAGGGAGAAGCCTAGGCTAGAGGCCGCATCCGAAATATGTTGCGCTATGCCTGATCCTCCTTCGCGCGGCGAGTAACCGAATCCGTCGACGACAGCTGCCAGAAGCGCTTTCTGGAGGCTGACGATCCGCCGAGTTTGTGCTGCTTTCTTTTGCCGCGTGTCGCGATCTGCCTTCAGCCCTTCGTTACTCTCTCTGAGTTCCTCGAGGGTCTTCATGGCTTCCTGATACTTTGCCGCACCCACGTCGGCCTCCGCCCGAAGAGCGTCAATATCCTCGGCGCGGTCTCTCAGTTGATGTCGTAGTGCCTGGTTTTCCTTGGACAATGCCTTGAGTTCGGCCTGCTCGCGCACAGACCTGGCTTCGAGTTCCGCAACCTTTTCCTCAAGCTCGCGGCGCAGGTGTTCGTTTTCAGAAGGCATGGCTAACGCTTGGTCGGGCACGTCATTCCCCTCCAGAAGTCCAACAGCCCGCCTCCAGGCCTCCGAGACGATATATCCGGCTCGATCAAGCCACCGGATATAGTCCCTCGGGGTCGCCGTCTCCGATATCTCGCCAATCGCAACCGCTCGATTGAGACGTTTGAACCGATCCTCGCGTTCTCGAATTGTCGGACCGAACTCAGGACCTTCCCCGAGCCAGTTTACAGAGGTGAACGGTTCGAAGTTTAGGGAAATGTCGAGCGCTTCCTGAGGAGTCCAACTCGGCATCCTTGCCCACTTGGTGATCAACTGGCGCTCAAATCGAAGATAAGCGTCCGAAAGCATCTCTTTTCGGTGAAACGCAAAGTGTCGCCCGTCATATCCAATCGGGCCACGCGGTGTCACTGCAAGCCACCATTCGTGATGGTAAGGAAAGCCATTTCTCTCTCCCCACCAAAGCCAGGCAAGAGGAGTGGCTCGGTCCATGCCGTCGCGTCTGGCGCGGTCGAGACGCGCTGCGTGCGCAATCAGACAGTATTCAACTGTCTCTTGATCGGGGGATATGCCCAGCGCCAGAAAAAGCGCTTCTTCTGTAGTCCACGTCTCTCGATAAATCCAGCCCTGCATCAGGCGTTCGGTTGGTTTCGCCGATCCTTCTGAGTCATCGAGCATGCGGGTCCCGATCCTGTGCAAGTTTGTCCAAACTGTCTGCCCACCACTGCGCCAGTCTCACACGCTCGTCCCAGTGCTGGCCGCGGGCATAGGCGCGACGAACTTCGCTCTTCTCGACATGGGCCAGAGCGCGTTCGATTGCATCCGGATGCCAGAGACCAGATTCGTTGGCCAAGGTCGAGAACGTGGCCCGAAACCCGTGCGCAGTCATCTCCTCCTTGCTATAGCCGAGACGCCGCAGGGCGGCATTAAGTGTGTTGTCGCTCATGACGCGCTTCGAAGAGCGGACGGAGGGGAATAGAAAGCGCCCATATCCGGTGAGTTTGCGGAGTTCCTCTAGAAGCGCGATCGCCTGTTCAGATAACGGCACAATATGGGGACGGCGCATTTTGGCGCGTGCTTCGGGGATGGTCCATGTCGCCTCGCCAATATCGACCTCGGCCCACTCCGCCATCCGCAGTTCTCCAGGTCGAAGCGCGGTGAGCGCCAGGAGTTGCAAGGCAAGCCTCGTGGTTGGCTGTCCCGAAAACCCGGAGATTGCGCGACACAAAGCGCCAAGCTGGTCAGGATCGGTGACCGCCGCCCTGTGCGTGGTCTTCGGACGTACCAGCGCGTCCTTGAGACCGAAGGTCGGATCGTTCTCGGCCTTGCCCAGAGCAATCGCATATCGGAACACGGCCCCAGCCGCGGAGCGCATCCGAACCGCCGTTTCGTAGTTCCCGCGCTGCTCCACCTTCCGAAGAGGGATAAGCACGTCTTGGGCGGTGATGCTCGCGATTGGAAGATGGCCGAGATCGGCGCACAGGAGACGGTGAAACCAGGCAGCCTTCGTCAAGGTCGCTGCGGCGCGGCCCTCGCGACGCTTCTTCTCCAACAACGCCTCGGACAGATTTCGATACGTGTCGTTCTGCTCAGACGCCTGTTTGCGCTTCTGGGCCTTCTTGAGCTCTGCGGGATCCTCGCCGGTGGCGATCAGCCGCCTGGCTTCATCGCGCAATGTCCGCGCTTCGAACAGCGTGATCTCCGGATACCTGCCCAGCGCCAAAAGCTTTTCCTTGCCTTGCCAACGGTACTTGAACCGCCAGAGCTTCGAGCCGTTCGGGTTTATGAGAAGATAGAGGCCGTCGAAATCCGACTGCTTAAACGGCTTGGCCCGGGGCTTGATCGCACGAATCTTCGCATCACTCAGCATCACCATTGGGGGTATCGCCTTGTTCCATATGGTCACGTACCCCGAAACATACCCCCGAACAGGGTAGATTACGCTGTACGCGGCAGGACGTGGCTGGACAATCAATCCGGTAAAACCCTACGAATACAGGGTACTGTTAGACGATATGGGATGCAATTGGATGGCGTTGTGGTGCCCGGGGGCGGAATCGAACCACCGACACGAGGATTTTCAATCCACTGCTCTACCCCTGAGCTACCCGGGCACGGGTGAGGGCGGGGCCCTCGGGTGGGGGCGAAATAGCCGAGGTGTCGGGCGGTGTCCAGTAGGGCTCGGGCAGAAAATGGTGCGCTTGCGAAAACTGCTTCGGGCGCGCTTTTCGTGGGCCGCCTCAGGCGCTATGGATCGCGGCCATGGCGCGCGCGTTCAACAGTTTTCCCGAGATCCTCTCGCACGGGTTCGACACCGTGATCGACGTGCGCTCCCCCGCGGAGTTCGCCGAGGATCATGTGCCGGGTGCGATCAACCTGCCGGTGCTCGACAACGAGGAACGCGCCCGGGTCGGGACGATCTACAAGCAGCAATCGCCGTTTCTCGCGCGCAAGCTCGGCGCGGCGCTCGTCTTCCGCAACGCCGCGGCGCATATCGAGGGGCCGCTCGCGCATCACGAGGGCGGCTGGCGGCCGCTCGTCTATTGCTGGCGGGGCGGGCAGCGCTCGGGGTCGTTCGCCTGGATGCTGCGCGAGATCGGCTGGCGGGCAGAGGTGATCGACGGCGGCTACCGGAGCTTCCGGCGGCTGGTCAACGCGGTGCTCTACGAGCGCCCGCTGCCGCATCGCCTGGTGCAGCTTGGGGGCTATACCGGGACCGCTAAGACCGAGATCCTCGGGCGGCTGCAGGCGCGGGGAGTTCAGGTGCTCGATCTCGAGGGGCTCGCGCGGCATCGCGGCTCGCTTCTCGGCGGGCAGGTGGGGGGACAACCGAACCAGAAGGGGTTCGAGACGGCGCTTGGCGTAGCGCTCGACGCGCTCGACCCGGGGCGGCCGGTGGTGGTCGAGGCGGAAAGCTCCAAGATCGGCGAGATCACCCTGCCGCCCTCGCTCTGGGCGGCGATGAAGGCCGCGCCCTGGATCGAGATCGAGGTGCCGCTCGCGGCGCGTGCCGAGTACCTGACCGAGGCCTATGACGACATCCTCTCGGATGCCGAGAGCCTGCGCGAGAAGCTCACGCCGCTCCGGCGCTTCCGGGGGCATGAGGTCGTGGACGGGTGGATGGACCGGATCGCGGTGGACGACCGGCGCGGGCTCACGCAAGCGCTGATGGAAGAGCATTACGATCCGGCCTATCGCCGCTCGATGAAGGCGGTCGCACCCGAGATCGTGGCGCGGATCGCGGCCGAGAGCCTCGACGCGGCGGCGCAGGACAAGGCCGCCGCCGAGATCGAGGCCGTGCTTCAGACGATCTCGATCTGACCGATCCGGTCGGTGACGGTGCCGATCAGCGCCGCCGGATAGCCCGCGTTGCGGAGCGCGTCGCGCAGTGCGGCGGCTGTGTCGGGCGCCACGGCGGCCAACAATCCGCCCGAGGTCTGGGGATCGAAGAGCAGCGCGGCCTCGGGCGTGTCCGGCGCGTCGGTCACGATTGCGCGGTTCTGCGGGTAGAGGCTGGAGCGATGGCCTTGCGCCGCCAGATCCACTGCGCCCGGCAGGAAGGGCACGTTTGCCAGGTCGATGCGCGCGCCGGTGCCCGAGGCCATGGCAATGTTCTGGAGATGGCCGACCAGTCCGAACCCTGTCACGTCGGTCATCGCGTGCGCGTCGCCGAGGAGGCGCGAGGCGGTCTCCTGCGAGTGGCACATCGCCTCCAGCGCCTGCGCGACCGCCGCGCCGGGGGCCGCGTATTGCATCTCGGCGGCGAGGATGGTGCCCGAGCCGAGCGGTTTGGTCAGGATGAGCGCGTCGCCGGGCTTTGCTCCAGACAGCGTGATCGGGGCACGGTCGCACAAGCCGGTCAGCGTCAGGCCGATGGTCAGCTCCGCTCCGATCGAGGAATGACCGCCGACGATCTCGGCGCCGCAGCCGCGCAGGATCTCCGACGCGGTCTGCATGATTTCCGACATGGTCCGCGCCGCGAGCGCGTCCGAGAGGCGGGGCAGGATCAGGCTGAGCGTGGCGACCTGCGGCCGGGCGCCCATCGCCCAGATGTCGCCGAGCGCGTGGTGGCAGGCGATGCGGGTCATCACCACCGGGTCCTCGACCATGGCGCGCAGGTGGTCGGTGGTCATGACCTGTCGCGCGTCGCCGGTGGTCAGGATCGCTGAATCGTCGAATTTCGAACTGGTTACATCGCGACGTTGAGGTTCCGGGAGCCGCGCCAATGCGTCGGACAGGGCGGAATGTCCGAGCTTCGCACCGCAGCCTCCGCAAAGGGGCTTCGGGCCTTGGGCCTCAGTCATCCCGGCGGAGCGCGGCCAGGGCAGAGCCACCGGTTTCGGCTGCGGAAGCTCTTGCAGTTTCTCCATGAAATTGCGGTCGATCCGGTCTTTCCAGCGCCAGAGCAGAGGCCCCGAGAGACTGAAGCCCGAGCGCGTCGCAAGCGCCGAGCGGTCCCCTAGAGAAACCAGCTTGAGATAGTCTTTTTGCGGGAAGTACTGCTTGTAAGAACCTGATCCCAAGGCGGTTTTGAGATTTTTCAGCAATGTATCGGCGGCGCGCACCGCATAGACCCCGGCCTTGGGGCGCGGCGCATGTGTAAGATGCGCGCAGTCTCCGGCCGCGAAGATCGCGGGATCGGAGCTTTGCAGGCGGGCATTGACCGAGACGAAGCCCTCGTGAAGCTCCAGCCCCGTCTGCGACAGCCAAGTCTGCGGACGGGCTCCGGCCGCACCGACGACGAAACGGGCGCGGATTTCCGTGCCGTCTTGAAGCGTGACGCCGCGGCGGGTGACTTTCACGATCCGGACATTCTCGTGCAGGGTGATGTCCATTTCCCGCAGCTGACCCAGCAGTTTCCGGCGAACGCCCTGCGATTGGTCGGAGAGCGCCGTGGTGGCCTCGACCAAATGCACTTCGGCCGCGCCATGACGCTCGCGGAGCGCGTGGGTCATGGCCATGGCCAGCTCCACTCCGGCGATGCCTGCGCCGATGACGGCAACCGGACCGGGCATGTCGCGCGCAGCGGCCCAGGCATCGGCGAAGGGGCCGAGCGGCTTGGCCGGAACCGCGTGCTCGGCAAAGCCCGGCAGGTCGGGAAGGTCCGAGGTGATCCCGATATCGAGCGAGGCGATGTCGTAGCCAACTGGCGGCCGTCCCGCGACGTGGATTTCGCGGGACGCGCGGTCTATGCCCTCGGCACGTCCAAGGATGATCCGTGCGCCCGCGAAGCGCGCCAGCCGCACGAGGTCGATCTCGAGTTCCTCGCGCGCGTAATGCCCGGCGACAAAGCCCGGAAGCATCCCGGAATAGGCGGTGGTCGGGCCGGGGTCGATCAGCGTCAATCGCGCGCCCGGCAGCGGGTCCATCGCCCAGCGGCGCAGGATCAATGCGTGGGTGTGACCGCCGCCGATCAGGACGAGGTCGCGGGTCAGGGGCAGGGGGGCGGTGTCGCGCATCGGGCACTCCTTCGCCCGGATCGTTAGGCCGCAGGACGGCGCGCCTCAAGCCCCGCCGCTGCGTCCTCGCGCTCCTGTCAGATCGAGACCTGCGCCAGAAGCGCGTCGCGGTCGACCTCACCGGCCTTGCCGGACAGGGAGACTTCGCCGCGGGTCACGGCGGTGAACCGGTCTGCCAGCCCCCAGGTGAAGTCGAAATACTGCTCCACGAGGACGATGGCCATGGCGCCCTCGTCTCGCAGCGTCGCGATCACCCGCCCGATCTGCTGGATGATGTTGGGCTGAATGCCCTCGGTCGGCTCGTCAAGCAGAAGCACCTTCGGGCGCGCGATCAGAGCGCGTGCGATGGCCAATTGCTGTTGCTGGCCGCCCGAGAGGTCGCCGCCGCGCCGCCCGAGGAACTCCTTCAAGATCGGGAAAAGCTCGAAGATATGGCCGGGCACGCCTCGCTCGCCGCGGGGCAGGCAGGCGAAGCCGGTCTCGAGATTCTCCTGCACGGTCATCAGCGGAAACACCTCGCGCCCCTGCGGCACATAGGCGATCCCGGCGCGGGCAGCCTGGTAGGCGGTGGGATGGGAGAGCGTCTCGCCATCGAGCCGGATCGTGCCGCCGGAATAGGGGTGGCGCCCGGCGATGGCCTTCAGGAGCGAGGTCTTGCCGACCCCGTTCGTGCCCATCACCGCGGTCACCTCGCCGCGGGCGGCATCGAGAGACATGCCGTGCAGGATCTGGCTCTGGCCGTAATGCAGGGTCAGGTCGCGGATCTCGAGCATATGCGCCTCCTAGCGGCCCAGATAGACGTCGATGACGTCGCGATTGGCGGTGACGTGATCGAGGCTGCCCTCGGCCAGAACCGAGCCCTCATGCAGGACGGTCACGCGGCAGTCGAGACGGCGGACGAACTCCATATCGTGCTCGACGACCACCACCGCGCGGGTGCGGGCCGCGCGCTTCAGCAGGTCGGTGGTGTGCTCGCGCTCGGCGGGCGTCATGCCCGCGGCGGGCTCGTCCACGAGCAGGAGGCGCGGGTCCTGCGCAAGCAGCATCCCGATCTCCAGCCATTGCTTCTGACCGTGGCTCAGCGCGCCTGCCTGACGCGGCAGATCGTCGTGAAGACCAACCTCGCGGGCCAACTCTTCGATCCGTGCGGCTCCGGCCTCGGTCTTGCGATAGAGCAGGACGTCGAAGGGCCCGCGCGGGTTCTTTAGCGCCATGGCAAGGTTCTCGCGTACGGTCTGCGCCTCGAACACGGTGGGTTTCTGGAACTTGCGCCCGATCCCGGCGCGCGCAATCTGGCTTTCGGACATCCTCAGGAGCGAGACCGATTTCTCGCCCCAGATCACCCGGCCCTCATCGGGGCGGGTCTTGCCGGTGATGATGTCCATGAAGGTCGTCTTGCCGGCCCCGTTCGGGCCGATGATCGCGCGAAGCTCAGGCTCGCCGATCTGGAAGCTCAGGTTGTTGATGGCGCGGAACCCGTCGAAGGAGACCGAGACGCCCGACAATTCGAGGAGCGATTTCATTTCTGCCCCTCCTCGCGACGCAGCGCGCCCTTGTCGGGACCGTAATCGCCGACACGGAAGGGCGGAAGGCGGTCGCTCACGAGGTCCACGAGGCCGCCCAGCCCCTTGGGCGCAAAGAGCGTGACCGCCACGAAGGAGAGGCCCAGGAGCAACAGCCACCAGTCGGTCCACTGGATGCGGTAGACGCCCAGATCGACATCCGGCGCGCCGCCGCCGGTGAACCAGCTCGACAGAAGCGACACGAAGGCCGTGCCGAGGACCGCGCCGTAGAGCCGTCCGCGCCCGCCGATGGCGACCCAGACCGCAAGATAGATCGAGGCGATGGGCGCGATCTCGGCCGGGTTGATGATCCCGGCCTGCGGGTAATAGAGCGCGCCCGCGAGGCCTGCGACCACGGCGGTCAGGGTGAAGACGAAGAGCTTGTAGGTCTCGACATGGTAGCCCAAGAACCGCACCCGGCTTTCGTTGTCGCGGATGCCGCGGATGACGCTGCCCATCTTGCCCGACGTGACCCAAGCAAAGAGCACGTAGCCGAGCGCCAGGGCGAGCGCTGAGGCCCAGAAGAAGGCGATGGAGATCACCGCCTGGCTGGTCTGGGCGAGGCCGGGGATGTTCTGGAGGCCCGAGAGGCCGTTATTGCCGCGCAGGCCGCTGTCGTTCTGGAAGAGGTAGAGCGAGAGCGCGAGCGTCATCGCCTGGGTCAGGATCGACAGGTAGACGCCGGTCACGCGGCTCCGAAAGGCGAGCCAGCCGAAGACCAGCGCGAGCAGCCCGGGCACCAGGATGACCATCAGAAGCTGCAGGAACAGGCTGTCGGCGAAGGACCAGATGAGCGGAAATTCCGACGAGCCCACGACGCTGAAGATCTGCGTGCCGATGGCGGAATGGATCTCGTCCGGGGTGGGCGGGATCGCGGCGGCCGAGAGGCTCTCCGTCACGATCAGCTCGGTCCGCGCATACATCAGCCATTGCCCGATGGCGTAGCCGCCGAGGCCGAAGAAGGCCATGTGCCCAAGCGACAGGATCCCGCAATAGCCCCAGACCACATCCATCGCGATGGCAACGAGGCAGAGGCAGAGCGTCTTGCCGAGCGTCTTGACGAAGGAGGTCGAGATGAGGCCGATGCCGGTCGCCTCGGCCAGGACGGTCACGCCGAGCGTGAAGGCGGCAAGAAGCGCGAGGAACACCAGGATGGACGGGTTCCGGGCGATGAAGCTGCGGTTCATGCCGGCTCCTTTGTCGTGGTCAGCTCGAGGGTCAGAAAGAGGCTGTGCGGGTCCGTCACATAGGCTCCGAAGGGCGGGCATTCGGTGAAGCCATACGCGGCGTAGAGCGCCCGCGCCCCGGCGAAGTCCGGATGCGTGCCGGTCTCGAGCCAAAGCGCCGTCAGCCCGCGCGAGCGGGCCTCACGGATGATGGTCGCGAGGATCGCGCGGCCCGCACCGCGGCCGCGGCAGGCGGCGCGGGTGTGCATGGACTTGATCTCGCCGTCGCGCTCGGACAGCGCCTTGAGCGCGCCCATGGCGATCAGTTGGTCGCCTTCGCGCGCCACCCAGATGGTGATGTCGGGCGTGAAGAGCGCCGAGACGGGAAGCCGGTGGCAGCTCTCGGCGGGCGCGGTGCCGTCGCAGAAGGCGACATGCGCTTCCACAAGCTCCGCGAAGGCGGGCGTCGGTTCTGGGAGGATGTCGATGTGCAGTTCGGCCATGGCCTCAGTCTCCCGCCGCGCGGCCCTTGAGGGCGACGATGCCCTTGGGGCGGAACTGGATGAAGAGGATGATGAAGAGGATCATGTAGGTCTGCGCCGCCAGCGTGTTCGACGGGTTGAACCACTCGATGCCCTTCTGCAGCCCGCCGATCAGCGTGGCGCCCGCGAGCGTGCCCCAGACATTGCCGACGCCGCCCACGACCACGGTCATGAAGCTCTGGACGATGTAATCGGCGCCCATCTCCGAGGTCACCTTGGCGTAAAGCCCGATCGCCACCCCCGCGATCCCGGCGATGCCCGAGCCGAGGCCGAAGGTCAGCATGTTGATCCGGTCGGGATCGATCCCCATCGAGGCCGCCATCCCTGGGTTCTGCGTCACAGCGCGGACCTCGAGTCCGAGCCGGGTGCGGTTCAGCACCACGAGGATCAGCGCCAGGAAGATCAGCGCTAAGATAAAGATGGCGATGCGGATATTGGCGATCTGGACCACGTCGTTGATGAGCCACGCGCCGTCGAGCCAGCCGGGCGAGGTCAGCGGGCGCGCCTGCGTGCCGAAGATGTTCTTGGCAAGCTGCTGAAGCGCGATGGAGATGCCGAAAGTGGCGAGCAGCGTCTCGAGCGGTCGGTGATAGAGATGCCGGATCACCAGCCGCTCCATCGCAACGCCCGCCGCAAAAGTGACCGCGAAGGCCAGCGGCAGGGCGACGATCAGCGACAGCGTGTAATCGGGCACGATCTGCTGGACGACATAGCCGGTATAGGCGCCCATCATGATGAACTCGCCATGGGCCATGTTGATCACGCCCATCACGCCGAAGGTGATTGCAAGGCCGATGGCGGCAAGGAAGTAGATCGAGGCGAGCGAGATCGCGTCGAGCCCGATATCGAGCACCTGGTTGCGCGCCACGCGGGCCTCGACCTCGTCAAGCGCGGTGCGGGCGGCGTCGGTGATCGCGGGGTCGCTCTCGTCATAGGCGCGGTAGAAGACATGCGCGTCGAGCGCGGCGTCGCGGTCCGCGTCGGTCACGATCGGCGGGGCCGATCCGGCCTCGGCCAGCGCGGCATAGGCCCGGGCACGCGCGGCCTCCGTGTTGAGCTGGCCGACGGGGATGCCGCCGACGCGGCCATCGACGATGTTCTGGGTCAGGGTCTGCTTGATCGCATCGGCGCTCTGGCGCGGCGGCGCGAGCCCGGCCTCGACCAGCGCCGCATAGGCGGCATCGCGGGTCAGGTCCGTGCCCGGCTCGAGGATCGCCGCGATATTGGCGTCTTCGGGGAGCGCTTCGGCCACGCCCTCGGTGGTGGTCAGGATTTGGTTCAGCGCCGCGCGGGTGTCGAGATCGAGCGCCGAGGACAGGTTCCCGATCGCCTCGACGCGGGTCTCGGTGGCGCGTCCGAACCGGGCGGCGAGGATATTGGCGAGCCGCTCCTTGCGGGCGCGGATCGTCGCGTCGGGCTCGTCGGGGATCGAGGCGCGGAGCGGCTCGAGCTGGTCGGCATCCGGGCGGCGGAGGATCGAGTCGAGCGCATCCGTCCGCGCCGCGGGATCGGGGTCGGAGAGCTGGAATTGCACCAGCGCGCTGCCGATCACCCGGCGCACGCCGCCATTGGGACGGATCTCGGTGATCTCATCGGCCGGGGCGGTCCCGGTCTCGTCGCCGGTCTCGATGTCGAAGAGCGTGTAGGAACCGTCGGAGCGGTCTCCGTAATAGAACAGCCCGTCCGAGGATCTCCGGACGACCTCGCGCTCCTGCCAGCGGTTCAGGAAGGTGGCCGTGCCCGGCGGCTGCGTCGCGATCAGGTCCTCGATGACGACGCCGACGCTGCGGCGGCCGGGATCGGCGACCTCGTCGGCATGGGTCTGGAGCAGCTCCTGCAGCGCGCTTCCCTGCGCCCATGAGGCGGGCGCGGCAAGGACGAGCGCGAGAACGAGTGTGAGGGCGCGCAGCATGGGATTTTGAAGCTTTCCGGGAGCGTGAGGGGACCCGGGCGCGACGACGTCGCGCCGCGCCCGGGCGGTATTCGGGAGGTCAGATCAGTAGTTCGACTCGATCTGGACGCAGCTCTCGGTCTCGGTGTTGTACATGCCGCACTGGAGGTCCTTCCAATCCGACTTGAGCACAGCCGATTCCGGCAGGAAGTCGGTCCAGGCATCGCCCGGCACCGGCTCGGTCTGGCTGATGATGTCGAACTGGCCGTCGGCGCGGATCTCGCCGATCAGCACCGGCTTCGAGAGGTGGTGGTTCACGCCCATCACGGCGGTGCCGCCGGTCAGGTTCGGGAACTCCTGGCCCCACATCGCCTCGCGCACGGCGTCGACATCGGTGGTGCCGGCCGCCTCAGTCGCATTCACCCACATGTTGAAGCCGATATAGTGGGCTTCCATCGGGTCGTTGGTCACGCGCGCCTCGTCGCCGATGAAGGCGTGCCAGGTCTCGATGAACTCGGCATTCGCGGGCGTGTCGGCGGACATGAAGTAGTTCCACGCGGCGAGGTGGCCGACGAGGTTCGAGGTATCGAGGCCGGAGAGCTCTTCCTCGCCGACCGAGAAGGCCACGACGGGGATGTCGTCAGCCGAGACGCCCGCTGCGGCAAGCTCCTTGTAGAAGCCGATATTGGCGTCGCCGTTGATCGTCGAGATCACGCCGACCTGCTTGCCGTCCGCGCCGAGCGCCACGACGTCCGAGACGATCGTCGCCCAGTCGGAATGACCGAAGGGGGTGTAGTTGACGAAGATGTCCTCCTCGGGGATGCCGGCATCCTTGAGGTAGCTCTCGAGGATGTTGTTGGTCGTCCGCGGATAGACGTAGTCGGTGCCCAGGAGCGCGAATTTCTCGACGCCGAGCTCTTCGAGGAAATAATCCACCGCCGGGATCGCCTGCTGGTTCGGCGCCGCGCCGGTGTAGAAGACGTTCTTCGAGCTTTCCTCGCCCTCGTACTGGACGGGGTAGAAGAGCAGGCCGTTCAGCTCTTCGATGACGGGCAGCACGGATTTCCGCGACACCGAGGTCCAGTTGCCGAAGATCACGTCGACCTCGTGCACGGTCAGCAGTTCACGCGCCTTTTCGGCGAAGAGCGGCCAGTCCGAGGCCGGGTCGACCACGACCGCCTCGAGCTCGCAGCCCAGAAGACCGCCTTTTTCGTTCTGCTGCTCGACGAGCATCAGCATGGTGTCTTTCAGCGTGGTCTCCGAGATCGCCATCGTGCCGGAGAGCGAGTGCAGCACACCGACCTTGATCGGGCATTCGGCGTCCTGGGCGAGAGCGGGCGCGGCGGCGACGAGCGCGGCCAGAGCGACACCGGTGAAATGCAGTTTCTTCTTCATTGTCCTACCCTGTTGCGGGCGCGGGACAGCTTAGGCCTTGGGGGCAGCCCCCGCCGGATGGCCTGCAATGTCTGTCGCCGCAGCGGTTGCGTTGCGATCGCGCAGAGGGTGCGACCCGCCGGGTCGTAAGGTCTCCGCGTGAGCTCCGGATACGCCGTCAATCGGCGCAACATTTGCGTAGCGATTGCGCAGCCTGACGCCACGCGGCGCTGGTCCGGCCCTCTCCGAACCGGGGCGCGTGGTCGTTTTTTGGGCGCTTTTGCCGGGGGCTGCCTGTTTCGTGGGCGATTGCCTCAGCGGACGCGGCGGTTCGCCCCGATTGCCGGGCCGGAATGTCGATTTTGCCTGATTTTCGGGCGGCATGGCCTAATTCTATCCGCACGCACTGGCCGCGCCGCGGCAGGATGGGAACGGCGGCGGGTCCGGATTGCACAGGCTAGCGAGGACATGCAGTGATTGCTGCATCTTCCTGAAATACAAGGGCGTTATGACCAGAACTTTTGACGAGATGGGAGCGGGGGGCGAGGTTCGGCAGGCCTATGCCGAGCTGGAACGCTGGCACCGCGACATGCCGCTGGACCTCAGAAGCCTGAAGCAATCCGAGGCCGAGGCACTCTTCCGGCGGGTCGGCATCACCTTCGCCGTCTACGGCGAAGGCGGCGATCCCGAGCGCCTGATTCCCTTCGACATGTTCCCGCGGGTCTTCACCGCGGACGAGTGGCGCAAGCTCGACCGTGGCATCCGCCAGCGGGCTGCGGCGCTGAACGCCTTCCTCGCCGATGTCTATGACCGGCGCGAGATGATCCGGGCGGGTCGCATCCCCGAGCATCTCGTCACCCATAACGAGGCGTTCGAGCGCGCGGTGGTCGGCATGCGCCCGCCGCGCAATGTCTGGTCGCATATCGTCGGCATCGACCTCGTCCGCACCGGCCCGGACCAGTTCTACGTGCTCGAGGACAATTGCCGGACGCCCTCGGGCGTCTCCTACATGCTGCAGAACCGCGAGATCATGATGCGCATGTTCCCGCAGCTTTTCGTCGAGAACCGCATCGCGCCGGTGGACGGCTACGCCGCGGCGCTGAAACGCACGCTGGCCTCTGTCGCGCCGCCGAAATGCGACGGCGAGCCGACGGTGGTGATCCTGACGCCCGGCCAGTTCAACTCGGCCTATTACGAGCATTCCTTCCTGGCGGATCTTATGGGGGTCGAACTGGTCGAGGGGCAGGACCTCTTTGTCGAGGGCGATTTCTGCTGGATGAAGACCACCGAAGGTCCGCAGAAGGTCGACGTGATCTATCGCCGGATCGACGACGCCTTCCTCGATCCGCTGTGCTTCCGCCCCGACTCGATGCTGGGCGTGCCGGGGCTGATGAATGTCTACCGCTCGGGCGGCGTCTCGATCTGCTCGGCCCCGGGGGCGGGCGTCGCCGACGACAAGGCGATCTACACCTACGTGCCCGAGATGGTGCGCTTCTACCTGGGCGAGGAGCCGATCCTCGAGAACGTGCCGACCTGGCAATGCGCCAAGGACGACGATTGCAAATACGTGCTCGAGCACCTGCCGGAGCTCGTGGTCAAGGAAGTGCACGGCTCGGGCGGCTACGGCATGCTGGTCGGTCCCAAGAGCGACAAGAGCATGATCGAGACCTTCCGCGAGAAGATCATGGCCAAGCCGTGGAACTACATCGCCCAGCCGACCCTGGCGCTTTCGACCTGTCCGACCTTCGTGGACGAGGGCGTCGCGCCGCGCCATGTCGACTTGCGGCCCTATTGCCTTGTCGGCGAGACCATCGAGCTTGTGCCCGGGGGCCTCACCCGCGTCGCGCTTAAGGAGGGCTCGCTGGTGGTGAACTCCAGCCAGGGCGGCGGGGTGAAAGACACCTGGGTTCTGGCGGAATGAGGGTGACGACATGCTGAGCCGCACCGCGACACATCTGTTCTGGCTGGGCCGCTATATCGAGCGGGCCGAAACCATGGCGCGCCTTCTGGAAGTGGGCGCCCGCAACGCGCTGATGCCCGATATCGGCGGCGGATACCGCAACGACTGGAAGGCCATCCTGCAGGCCACTGGATCGCTCGACGCGTTCGAGACCAAGTATCGCGACACCGTCCAGCGCAATATCGAGACGTTCCTCTTTTTCGACGAAGAGAACCCGTCCTCGGTCAGCTCCTGCATCGCGATGGCGCGCGAGAATGCCCGCGTCGTCCGCACCGCGCTCACGAGCCAGGTCTGGGACGCGATCAATATCGCCTACCAGGAAATGCGCGAGATGCGGCGCACCGAGCGCTCGAAGCTGTCGCTCGCGGAACTGGCGGAGTGGACTCAGCGCTCCTGCGCGACGATCCGCGGCGCCATTGCCGCGACGCAGCTGCGCAATGACGGCTATCACTTCATGGGGCTCGGCGTCGCGCTCGAGCGCGGCGACAACACCGCGCGGCTGCTCGACGTGAAATATTACGTGCTGCTGCCGTCGCTCTCCTATGTCGGCTCGGGGCTCGACAAGTCGCAATGGGTGACGCTGCTGCGGTCGATGTCGGCCCACGGAGCCTATACCTGGACTTACAAGGGCGAGATCACGGCGGCGCGGATCGCGCATTTCCTGATCCTCAACCGCGAGTTCCCGCGCTCGCTTTTGACCACGGTCCAGAAGACCAACGATCACCTCGACGCTCTCGCCCGCGGCTACGCGCAGCACGGTGCCACACGGGCACAGACCGCGGCCCGGACCTTGCTGTCGGAACTGGCCGAGGCGACGGTCGAGGACGTCTTCGACGAAGGGCTGCACGAGTTCCTGATCCGCTACATGGGTCTCAACGCCGAGATCGCGGCCACCGTTCAGGACACCTATCTGCAGGGGATACCGGCATGAGGCTCTCGGTCCGCCACACCACGACCTACCGCTTCGAGACCCCGGTGCGGCGGCTGGTGCAGTCGCACCGTCTCTGGCCCTCGCGCTTCTCGGGGCAGGACGTGATCGAATGGTCGGTCACCGTGCCCGGCGCGCTGCGCGGTGCGAGCTTCCGCGACGGGGCAGGGGACTGGACCGAGACCATCTCGGTCACCGGCCCGGTCGAGGAGCTGGTGATAGAGGTTGCGGGCGAGGTCGAGACCCGCGATCTCGCGGGCGTGCTCAAAGGCCATCGCGAACTGGTGCCGCCCTCGGCCTACTTGACCGCGACCAAGCAGACCTTCGCGGATGCCGATATCCGGACGCTGGCGCGCGACGCGCTCGACGGCGTCTCGGCGGAGGCCGGGCTCGACCGCGCGCACGCGCTCGCGCGCGCCGTGGCGGAGGCGGTCGAATACGTGCCCGGAGAGACCGAGCCTGCCACCACCGCCGCCGAGGCGCTGGCGGGCGGCAAGGGCGTCTGCCAGGACCACACCCATGTCCTGATCGCCGCCGCTCAGGCCAGCGACATCCCCGCGCGCTACGTGACCGGCTACCTGATGGCTGGCGACCAGAGCAACGGCACCGAGGCCAGCCATGCCTGGGCCGAGCTCTTCGTTCCGGTTCTGGGCTGGGTCGGCTTCGACGCGGCCAACAGCTGCTGCCCCGACGACCGTTATGTCCGTCTCGGTTCGGGCTACGACGCGCAGGACGCCGCCCCGATCCGCGGCGTCGTCTCGGGCCAGTCCGACGAGGCGCTGGAGGTCGCGGTGTCGGTGCAGCCGAGCGGCCAGAGCCAGAGCCAGAGCCAGTCGGGGGATGCGCAGACCCAGCAGCAGTGACGTGGCGGACGCTGCGCGGAAATCTTTCCGCCGGGAGATTGCGCTTTTCCCGCGGCGGACCTAGCTCTGCGAGCGCTGCAACCGGGGTTCGGGGACTGACATGACCTACTGCGTGGGACTTCTGCTCGATCAGGGCATCGTGCTCCTGTCGGACACCCGCACCAATGCCGGGCTCGACAATATCTCGATCTATCGCAAGATGTTCACCTTCTCCAATGACGGCGAGCGGGTGATCGCGATCATGACCGCGGGCAGCCTGTCGGTGACCCAGACCACGCTCGCGCGACTCACCGAGGCGACGGAAGAGGACGATCCCGACGAGACCCGCTCGATCCTGCACGCGCCTTCGATGCTGAAGGTGGCGCAGATCATCGGCGCGACACTTGCCGACGTGACCACCGACGTGTCGATCAAGCTCAGCCGGATGAACCAGTCCGCGACCGCCTCGCTGATCGTGGCGGGGCAGCGCCGGGGCGGTCCGATGCGGATGTTCCTGATCTATCCCGAGGGCAATTTCATCGAGGCCACGCGCGACACGCCGTTCCTCCAGATCGGCGAGCACAAATACGGCAAGCCGATCCTCGACCGGGTCATCACGCCCGAGACCTCGCTCGAGGATGCGGAGAAGGCCGTGCTCTTGTCGATGGATTCGACCCTGCGCTCGAACCTCTCGGTGGGCATGCCGCTCGATCTCGTGGTGATCGAGAAGGACAGCTTCCGCATCTCCCGCCAGCGCCGCATCGAGGCCGAGGACGAGCGCTTCGCCCAGCTCAGCCGCGCCTGGTCGGACGCGCTCCGCGACGCGTATCAGAAGATCGAGAGCCTCTGACAAAGCTGCGCCTGCGACATCCTGTGCGCTGGTCGCGACGGAGGTGGTGCCCTAAGTTTCCTATTGGAAACCGACGGGCTGCCCATCGGCTCCGACTGTCATCTGATCTTTCGACGGAGAGACATATGTCCGAGACACAACAGACCGCGCGCACCAGCGCAAGCGCCCCTTCGCTGAGCTGGCAGGACCTCGCAGAACGCTGGAAAGCCGCCTGCGCCATCGGCCGCACGGCGCAATCGCCCGCGCACTGAGCCGGGCACAGTTCGGATCGACCGCGGGCGGGCCTCAGGGCCCGCCCGCGGTCGTTTAAGCGCCGCGATTGTATGCGATCGTGGACGTGACGGGGGTGGTGACGACCGGGTTTCTGCCGAAAGGTCGATGCAGGAGAGCGCCCGACCCGCGGGGGCGCGCGCACGAACAGGTCATGCCGGTCGGCCACATCCGGGGCTCGGCTGGACAAGGTCTGGTGATTCCAGGGGATTAGTGGAGGCGAGTACCGGAATCGAACCGGTGTACACGGATTTGCAATCCGGCCTGAAATCCAAGAAAGTCAACATGGTTCTGTTTCAAAAAGTGCCCCGACAAAACGGGAACAGACCGCGAAAGTTTCAAACGCCGATTTGAGCCAAGCAAAAGAAAACGCCGCTGCGGCTGGACCCCGCAACGGCGCTGGAAATCTTGAGGCTCAGGAAGCTCCTCGCGGTCAGAATAACCGGCCTCGCCGTGCTTCGGCAATGTCGAAATACGCGGCCAAGCCCCACAAGCGCGCGGCGCGATCTCTTGGCTGCGCACTGACGCTCGACACCTACGAGGCATGGCGAGATTTCTCGACCATCTCCGCGCTGCGCCTGACCGATGTCGAGCGGGCCAAGCTGGCCTGGGCGGCTCTGAAAGCCTTGGAGCCGGAGCAAGCCGAGATCGTCGCGAATACCGTTCTAGGCGGAGCTGGGATGCCGATTGCGCCTCTCTTCGATGAGTTGGGCGAGGCCGCGACGTGGGTGACCTTCGCCAGCGAGACGGAACTCGACGCCTATTGCACTGCCGCCTTCGAGGCCATGACCGAGGAGCGCCGTAAGGCCTTCTTGGCCTATGCGAACGGGAGGGCAGCGGCATGAGGGGCGAGATCGAAATTATCGACGGCTGGGATGATGAGAACCGCTTCGGGGTGATGGTCTGGGACCGCCACCGGGACAGCGGCTATCTCGCCCGCACCTTCCCTGATCGGCAGCGCGCCATCGACTTCGCCGAGGGCATGGTCGAAGCGTCTAACCTGACGCTCTGTACCGCCGATGTGGTTCCTCTGCATGGGGGTGCCGCATGATGCGAAGTTTCGACCAGATCGCAGCCGAACTGGAAGCTGCACGCGGCTATCCGCATATTGGTCGCGAGGAGGAGGCTGCAGAGCCTTCCCGCGCCTCTTGCTTTTATCCGGCATCGTCGCTCAAGGGTAAGAGCGTCAAACCCCGTGAATGGCTGGTGCACGGGCTTATCCCGCAAAAAACGGTAACGCTGTTCAGCGGCGATGGCGGCACGGGCAAGAGCCTGCTCTCGCTGCAGCTCGCTGTGGCCGTAGCCACCGGCACCGGATGGATCGGCAAGGGCGTCTCTCCTGGTCGTGTGATCTATATGAGCGCCGAGGACGATGACGACGAGCTGCACAGGCGACTGGAAGACATCGTCCGCGCTGAGCGTTTGTCTTACGACGATCTCGAAGGTTTGACGCTGCGGTCTCTCGCTGGCGAAGACGCGCTTCTCGCCGTCGAAAGTCAGGTGACTATGATGAAATCCGAGTTGTTCAAAGAACTCGACCGCAGGGCGGAGGATGAGGCCCCGTCTCTGGTCGTGATCGACACGCTCGCGGACGTCTACCCTGCGAACGAGAATGACCGAGCCAAAGTGCGCCAGTTCATTGGCATCCTTCGCGGGCTGGCGCTTCGGCGCGGTTGCGCGGTGCTTCTCCTCGGACATCCCTCTCTGACTGGCCTGTCGAGCGGCAGCGGTTCTTCCGGCTCCACCGCTTGGAACAACTCGGTGCGCTCGCGACTGTACTTGTCCCGGATCACCGATGGCGGTTTCGAGGCCGATCCTGACCGCCGCGTCATGACCACGATGAAAGCCAACTACGGGCGCATCGGGGAAGAGACGCACATGAAGTGGCAGGCCGGGGTGTTCGTGCCCGAGGTGTCGGAACAGGGCTTGGACAAGCTGGCAGCAGGGGCCAAGGCGCAGCGGGTGTTCATGAAGCTTCTGTCCGCCTTCACGGCCCAGGGACGGCAGGTAAACCATGCGGGCGGGCCGAACTATGCCCCCAAGCAATTCGCTGAACACCCGGAAAACGAGGGCATGACCAAACGGGCCTTCAAGGCGGCGATGGATGGCCTGTTGGCGTCGGGCAAGATCAGGATTGAGAAGGAAGGGCCAGCGTCGAGACCCCGCACGTTCATCGTGGAGGCGGGCCAGTGACGACCATGCAAACCCCCTTCATCCCCCCTAGCAAAGTGGCTTCTGTAGTGGGTTCATCCCCCCTTCATCCCCCCCTTCATCCCCCTAGCGCCATATATCCCCATACCCCTAAGGGCTGTGCGCCCGCCCTGAGAGGCGGGGCGCGCCCCAACGGAGAGCCTTCGTCGCAGCAAAAACAAGAAATGAGGTTAGCAGTGACCGATCATCCTCCCTTGGACCGCTGGCGCTTCGACGCCATCACCACCGGCCCCGAGAAGCTCTGGGGTTTGGAGACCATCGCCCGTGCTCTGGGCATCTCGGTCTCGACCGCTCGCCGCTGGGCAAAGAACCCGCGCATCCCGATCCGCAAGGTCGAGGGCGCTGGTTACCTGGCTATTCGATCCGAGCTCAACGCTTGGTTGTCCCGGTGACCTTTGATAGCTTCGCGTTATCTCCCAAGCATTGGTCCTGACCAACCCCATGACAAATGAAAGCGAGTTCAACGAGAGCGAGCTTGAAGGACAGCTCTCCGCTTATCTTCGCGAGCTGTTCCGTTCGAATTCAGGCAAGAAAGGCCCGGATCGCGTTGCCGTCTCAAGCGCTCAGGTAAGGCGAGACCTCGGCGTTGTTTCGACCGTATCGGAGAAGCGGATCAAGAAGCTTCTGATGGATGAGATGACCCCCTTGGACGAGGCGGTTCTTAATCCGGGCAGCGAGCCAAACACGCTGATCATTATTGATTTCAAGTTGCCTCGGCCCAAACCTAAAAGGGCTAAGAAATCCGGCTGATAGTCGAGGCGGGGGTGGTCTCTGACTTTCGATCACCCGAGGGGACCGGCGCGGGGAAGCTCGCGCACGATTTGCCCGAAACTGGATTTTCCAGTGGGCGCATTTGGTAGGATTTGGCAGGTCTTGCTAGCTGCACAAGAGGCTAAGTCGCTGCGATCATTGCAGCATGTGGCCATTCACGCGCAAAGTTCAGACCGAAGAGAAGGGGCTCGCCGAACCGGGCGGCGATCTCTATGCGCTCTTTGGGTTGATGCCGACCGCTGCCACCGGAACGCCTGTCACCCCTGAGAGCGCGCTTCGTGTCCCGGCTGTCGGCTCCGCGATCCGCGTGATCTCCGAGGCTGTCGCCACGCTCGACATCTCGGTCAAGGCCATCGGCGAGGATGGCACCGAGACCGCGCTCCCTAACCACCCGGTTCTTCCCTTTCTCCGCGACCAGGCGAACGATTGGACGGACGGATTCTCGCTGATCCGCGATCTCGTGATCGACGCGCTCTCCGACGACAAGGGCGGCGTGGCTTACGTCAACCGCCTCGGCGACGGTCGCGTGGCCGAGATCATCCGCTATCGGCGCGGTGTGATCGACGTGCAGTTCGACCAGACCACGGGCGAGCCGAGCTACAAGATCGACGCCCGCCCGGTGCCCGCGTCGAACGTGATCCACCTGCGCAGCCCGTTCGGGAAGTCGCCTCTCACGCTGGCCTGCGAAGCCATCGGCGTGGCGCAGGCACTCGACAAGCACGCGGCCAAGCTCTTCGGGCGCGGTGCGCGTCCCTCCGGTGCGCTGACCTTCCCGAAAGGCATGGGCCAGGAGATGGTCAAGAAGGCCCGCGAGGCATGGCGTGCGACCCATGAGGGTGACGGCAATTCCGGGCAGACCGCGATCCTCTACGATGGCGCAGAGTTCAAACCGTTCACGCTGAACTCGACCGACGCTCAGTTCCTTGAAAACCGCAAGTTTCAAATCCTTGAAGTCGCGCGCGCCTTCCGCGTGCCGCCGAGCATGCTCTACGACCACGACCGCGCGACCTGGTCGAACACCGAGCAGATGGGCCGCGAGTTCCTGAGCTATACGCTGGAGCCGTGGCTGCGCGCCACCGAAGGCGCGCTCCGGCGGGCGCTCTTCTCCGACGAGGACCGGCTTCGCCATGCCATTCGCTTCGACCGCGACGACCTGACCCGAGCCGATCTCTCGACCCGTGCCACGGTGATCAATTCGCTGATCGCCTCGCGCACCATCAACCCGAACGAAGGCCGCGCCTGGCTGGGCCTCACGCCCTACGCAGGCGGCGACGAGTTCGCCAATCCCAACATCTCGACCGCCGCAGCAGCACCGGAGGCCAGCAATGCAGCTTGACGATATCCGCGCCTTCTCCGCCGATCAGGAGCGTGGCCACTGGTTCGATCTTCTCGACCCGGTGACAGCCAAGGCGACTGGCATTCGCGTGAAGTTGGCCGGACCTGATAGCGAGGTGCAGAACCGTGCGCGCCTGCGGCTCGCCGACGATCTCTCCGAGGTCGCGGACGCCAAGGGCTTGGTCTCGGCAGAGGCGCGTGAGCGCTGCCGCCTAGAGAGCCTCGCGCGCTGCGTATTGGCCTGGGAGATCACGGAGGATGGCCAGCCGGTTCCGTTCACCCACGCAAACGTCCTGCGGCTTCTGAAGGCCGCAACATGGGTTCAGGCGCAGATCGACGCCTTCGCGTCCGACCGCGCAGCGTTCAGGGGGGACGCGTGATGGACCGCGTCTTCCTGGAGACCAAGATCGACGCCTCGGATGACGGCTCCATCGAGGGCCTCGCATGGCCGTTCGATGAGCCCGACCGCGTTGGCGACGTGATCACCAAGGGTGCATTTTCTGGAGCGCGACTGCCGCTGCCCATGCTCTTCGGTCACGACCAGAACGATCCGGTCGGCACCTGGAGCGTGGCCGAGGAGCGCGAGGACGGGCTGCACATCAAAGGGCAACTCCTGGTGGGCGAGCTTCCCCGCGCCCGCGAGGTCCGCGCACTGGTCCGCTCGGGGGCCGTGCGCGGTATTTCCATCGGCTTCCGCACGAAGAAAGCGGCGAACCGCCCGCGCGGTGGCCGGACGATCTCCGAGCTGGAGCTTCTCGAAGCGTCCCTCGTGACCATTCCCATGCATCCCGGCGCTCGCGTGGTGTCGGCCAAGACTGCCGTCCGCGCGCTGACGCTGGCGGCTTCCCTGCAACGCGCTGCGGCGCAGCTCGCAAAGAGGTAATCCCATGCGGCATATCAAGACGACCGAGCTGCGCGGCAGCACGGCCCTGACCCTGAAAGACGGCGGCGGCGACGAGCCGGATGACATTGTCACCAAGGCCATCGGCGACCTGACCGAGACCGTCGAAAAGCGGCTCGGTGAGATCGAGGCGAAGTCCGACACGTCCAAGATCGTGGAGCGTCTCGACAAGCTCGAAGCCAAATCAAACCGCGCCAAAGGCGGCGACGATCCCGACGAGACGGCAGTGGCGGAGCGCAAGGCGTTCGGCACCTATCTCCGCAAGGGCAACGGCGCGACCGACGAAGAGGTCAAGGCGCTCACTGTCTCCAATGACGAGCAAGGCGGCTATCTTGCGCCTGCCGAGATGTCTTCGGAGTTCATCCGCGACCTGGTCGAATATTCCCCGATCCGGTCTGTGGCGAGCGTGCGCGGCATCACAGCCCCTTCGGTCAAGTATCCCAAGCGCACCGGCATCACCAACGCGCAGTGGGAGGGCGAGGCCGAGGACAGCGAAGAAAGCACCGTCACCTTCGGCCAGGTTGAGGTCACGGCCCGCAAGCTGATGACCTATGTCGATATTTCGAATGAACTTCTGGCCGACAGCGGCGGCACCTCCGAGGCAGAGGTCCGGCTCGCGCTGGCCGAGGACTTCGGCCAGAAAGAAGGCCTCGCCTTCGTGAGCGGCTCGGGAGTCGGTCAGCCGGAAGGCCTGATGACCCATCCCGACATCGCCGAGACGTTAAACGGCTCCACCACGGCGATCTCGCCTGACCAGCTCATTGCCCTCATGTACGCGCTTCCGGCGATGTACCGGAACGCTGGCACCTGGGCGATGAACGGCACCACGCTCGGCGTTCTCCGCACACTGAAGGACGGCGATGGTCGGTTTCTCTGGCAGCCGAGCTTCCAGGCGGGCCAGCCGGAGACCATCCTCGGGCGTCCGGTGATCGAGGTGGTTGATATGCCCGACATCGCTTCCGGCGCATTCCCGATCCTCTACGGCGATTTCTCCGCTTACCGCATCGTGGATCGCCTCTCGATGTCGATCCTGGTGAACCCGTACCTGCTGGCGACGAAGGGTCTCACCCGCATTCACGCCACCCGCCGCGTCGGGGGCCGCGTCGTCCAGGCGGCGCGCTTCCGCAAGCTCAAGATGTCCACAAGCTGAGGAGACACCCATGCGTGACATCGCACCCAATATCGGCATCACGCAGGCGGTCGCGCCTGCGGTCCTGTCGGCCACGAACACCTCCGCAGCGATCGACCTTCTCGGCTTCGAGAGCGCGGCGGTGGTCATCAATACCGGGGCCATCGTGTCGAGCGGAGACTTCACTCCGACGCTTCAGGAAAGCGACACGACCACGCCCGGCGACTTCACCGATGTCGCGGCGGATCGGCTCGTGGGCACGTTCCCGGCGAGCCTCACCGCCGATGGCGTTGTGAAGGTCGGCTACATCGGCACCAAGCGGTATGTCCGCACGGTCCTGACCAAGAACGGCGGCACGTCCATCGCGGCGGGCGTCCTGGTCATCAAGGGCCACCCGGCAGACGCGCCGGTGACCTGAATATGTTTTGCGGAGCGACCTCCTTTGAGGGCCATCTGGTCGGCCCAAAAGCGGCAAGCCGTCCTCCCTTCGCTCCGCAGGCGTCAGCCACGGTGGGTCAAGGACGGCAAGACCAGCGGGCGGGGCAAAGCCTCGCCCGCATTCCGGAGACTGCCATGCCATCGAAAGGGCCGCGCATCTGCGGATGCGGAGACATCGTCGCTCCCGGCTCGCGCTGCACGTGTCAGGCGGCACGGGACCGAGAGCGGAAAGCCCGGTTCGACGCCAAGCGTCCGAGCGCTGCGGCCCGTGGCTATGACACCGACTGGCGGAAACTGCGCGCGCGACACCTGGCGAACTATCCCGCCTGCGTCCGCTGCGGAAAGCCCGCGACAGACGTGGATCACATCATCCCGAGACGGCTCGCTCCCGAGCGGCGTCTCGACCCGACGAACCTGCAGAGCCTCTGCAAATCCCATCATTCAGGCGCGAAACAACGCGAAGAGCGCCGCCACTCGCGAGGTGCATACCAATGACCATCTACGCAACCGCTGGCTCCAAGCTCTACATCGGAGGCGTGCTAGCACAGCAAAGCGCCGATTTTGTTCTGGCGGACTTTTCCGGCGAAACCTGGGTTCAGATCAACGAACTGGAGAACCTCGGCACGCTCGGCGACACGTCCGCCGAGATCAACTTCACCTCGCTCTCGGACAAGCGCACCAAGCGGCTAAAGGGCGCGCGCGCTGCCGAGCCGATGCAGGTGATCATGGGCATCGACTATGCCGACGCGGGCCAGCAGGCCGTGATCGCCGCCGAGAAGGAAATCCACGACTACGCCTTCAAGGTCGAGTTCGATGACGCACCCGCCGGTGGCACGCCGTCCGAGCGCTATTTCATCGCCAAGGTGGCCAGCGCCTACGAGGCCTATGATGAGGCCAATTCGGTGATGAAGCTGAACGCGGCTCTCTGGGTCAATTCGAACGTGGTCCGCGTGGACGCGGCGGCACCGTAAGGCTGAGCCGTGGCCATCGTTCTCCTCGCCGAACTGAAAGAGCAGCTCGCCTTCACTGATGACATCGGGACGGCAGACGACGCGCTCATGCAGCGCAAGCTTGACGCGGCGCATGACCATGTCGAGCGGCTTCTCGGCTTCAAGATCGAGGAGACCTTTGGCGGTGTGGACCAGGACCCGATCCCGCCCGCGCTGATCGAAGCGGTCAGCCAGCTTGCGGCGTGGTGGTACGAGCAACGCGAGGCTGCGTCCGAAGGCGCGCGCGAGGTGCCCTTCGGTGTCCGCGAACTCGTCAGCGGATACCAGGAGTTCACCTTCTGATGTCGGATGGCGGTCTCTCCAGGTTCCAGAGGCGGATGCGGGCGATCCCGCACGAGGTGCGCCGCGCCGTGGTGCCCGCGCTGGCACAAGGTGGATACGAGATCGCCGAGGCGATGGAAGCGCTCGCGCCAGAGGATAGTGGCGACCTGATCGGCTCCATCGCCGTGACGCTGCCGAACCAGACCACGCCGCCCTATTCGCAGCCGGGCGGCAGCTTCACGGTTCCGGAGAACCAGGTGGCGATCACGGCGGGGAGCACCGATGTCCGTTATCCGCACCTCCAGGAATACGGCACCAGCCACCATCCCGCGCAGCCGTTCTTCTGGCCGGGTTTCCGGCTCGCAAAACCCAAGGCCGAGCGCCGCATCAAGCGGGCGATCTCCAAGGCCGTGCGGGAGGCGCGCTGATGTCGGTCGATCTCGCGGTTCAGATCGCCATTCGCAAGCGCCTGGTCGCGACCACGGCGGTCACCGATCTCGTGCCCGCAAGCTCCATTCTCGACCGCAACGCCAGCCCGGCACCGCGCCCCGGCATCGTCATCGGCAAGGCGCAGGTGGTCGATACCGGCACCAGCCTCCAGCGCAACCGGTCGCGCGTCTATCACACGATCCATGTCTGGAAGACGGAGCCATCGCGGGAAGGCGTGAAAGCGATCATGGCGGCAATCCGTGCTGCCATCCGCTCCGAGCGTCTCGACCTCGGCGTCGGTCTTCACTGTGCGGATTGGAAAGTCTCCAGCACCCGCGCAATGTCCGATCCCGATGGCGAAAGCTCGCATGGCGTCATGGTGGTCGAGGTTCTGGTTCTGGAGGTCGCATGAAGTCGGGAAAGATGCGGCACGTGATAGAGGCGCAGCGCGCCACCGCGACGATCAACGACGCGGGCACGCCCGAGGAGGCCTGGACCACCTTTGCCACGCTGCGCGCCGAACTGGTCCAGCGCAGCACCGAGGAGTTCCTGCGCGGTCCCGGTGAGACCTCTGAGACCACCGTGGTCTTCCGCACGCGCTATCTCGCGGACCTTCAGGACGAGGACCGCATCCTCTTCGATGGTCTGGGCTTCGACATCGAGGAGATGGTCGAGCTGGGCCACCGGCAAGGGCTCGAGCTGCGCTGTCGGGAGGTGCGGCCATGAGAGGGACAAAGCCCGAGCTGAGAACCGATCCCGACGCTATCGACAGTCTGCCTCCGCCTGCATGGATGACTCCCGAGGCGGCGCAGGAGTGGCGGCGGATCATGCCGATCCTGACCGAGCGCCGCATCCTGACCGACGCGGACCTTGGCTCGGTCGAGAATTATTGCATGGCCATCGGCACGGTGCGGCAGATGGAAGAGCATCTGCAGACCCATGGCCACATCATCGAGGACATCGAGGGCCGCATGAAGCGCAACCCGGCGGTGGGCATTCAATCCGACGCCATGACGCGCTCACGGCTTCTCGCCGCAGAGCTGGGCCTGACACCGGTCTCGCGCTCGCGCCCCGCAATCAGGGAGGACGCGGACGATGACGGCGACGACCCGCTCGACCTTTCCTGAGTGGATTTACGACGGCTCGGAGATCCCCGATCCGCTGGGCTTCGGAGATCGCGCTGTACGGTTTTTGCGCATGCTCCGGCATCCGAAGAGCGGCAAGGCGTTCCAGCTAGACCCGTGGCAGGAACGGATCGTGCGGCGCATCTACGGCCCGCGTCACGAGGACGGCAGCCGGATCGTCAAGACGGCAGTGATCTTGGTGCCGCGCGGCAATCGCAAAACCAGCCTCGCAGCCGCTCTCGAAGCGCTGCACACTGTCGGGCCTGAGGCTGTTCCGGTTGGCGAGGTGATCACGGCGGCATCGGATCGCAAGCAGGCCCGTATCGCTTATGACGAGCTGCGCGGGTTGATGACAGCGCATCCTCGGATCGCGCCCCATGTCCGGACGCTCGATTACCGCAACCGCATCCGTTACCCGAAGCTCGGCAGCTTCTGCGAAGCCATCTCGGCGGATGCGGGCACACAGCACGGGCGAACACCGGTCTTTGTCCTGGCCGACGAATTGCACGCCTGGAAAAAGCGCGATCTCTGGGACGTGCTGCGCTCCGGTCTCGTGAAGACACCCGGCTCGCTTCTGGTGGTGGCGACGACTGCCGGACGCGGTCAGGAAAACATTGCCTGGGACATCGTGGACGATGCCCGCAAGGTCGCGCGTGGCGAGGTCGATGACCCGTCTATCCTGCCCGTGCTCTTCGAGGCACCGGCGGACTGCGACTGGCAGGACGAGGCGCTCTGGTATCGCATCAATCCCGGCCTGCGGCATGGCTATCCCGACATCGAGGGTCTGCGGCAACTCGCCCGCGAAGGCTCCCGGCGGATCGGTGACCGGGAGGCGTTCCGCCAGCTCAATCTGAACATCTGGCTCGACCACGCCACCGATCCCTTCGTGGAAATGGCGATCTATGACGAGGGCGCGGGTGCGGTCGATCTCGACGCGCTGGAGGCCGAGCAAGCGCCGTGCTTCCTGGCCGTGGACCTCTCAAGCAATTCCGACCTGACCGTCATCGTGGCGTGCTGGAGGGACGGCGAGGATGGCTTCCAGGTGCATCCCTGGTTCTTCTGCCCGGAAGAGAACCTGCGCGACCGCGAAGACCTCTCCGGCGTGCCCTACACGGTCTGGGCCAAAGAGGGCCAACTTACCCCCACCGAGGGGAATGTCGTGGACTTCCGCGTGGTCGAGGACCAGGTGCGCGAACTCTGCGCCCGGTTCAACGTGCAGGAGATTGCCTTCGACCCGCACCTCGCGCGGAACATGCTGAACAACCTTCTCGAAGACGGCTTCCCGGCGGTCGAGATGCGCCAGGGCTGGGTGACGATGGCTCCAGCGGTCAAGGAACTGGAGCGCGCTATTATCGGCGGGCGCTTCAGGCACGGCGGTCATCCGATCCTGCGCTGGAACTTCGCCAATATCGAGGTCCGCACCGACGCCGCTGGAAACCGCGCGTTCCACAAGGGCAAGAGCCGCGACAAGATCGACGGAGCCGTAGCTTCCGCTATGGCCGTGGCGCGATGCGCGGCTGATGAAAGCGGGCTGACCACCTCCGCCGACTGGTTCACCGAGGAGATGTTCCTCGCATGAAAAGAGCGGCGGCACATCCGCGAGACGAAAAAAGGCCGTCGGATGCGCCGCCGCTTAGTCGCGGTGTGCCAATCCAAACAGCCGGGCAACCACGGCGCGAAAGTGGCATCTCAGGGCCCATTCTTCCTTTCCGCCGCAACAACACTTTTGCGAAAATGAGGTCGCGCAATGGATGAAGAACGCCTGATCGTCGCGCTGGAGGCCCGCATCCGGGACTTCGAGCGCAACATGGCCAGAGCCGAGCGCACCGGGACGCGGTCCTACCAGGGCCTCCAGAGACGCTCTCGCAGCGCCACGGCGGCGATGGAACGCGACATGGTCCGATCCACCAACCGGATCAACCAGGCGCTGGCGACCACCTCCAGCCGCATCGGAGCCTTCGGAAAGGCGTTCATCGCAGGCACAGTGGCAACCGGCGTTGCGGCCCTGACGACGGGTGCGAGCAGCGCCGTCCGGAGCCTCGCCGAGATCGAGCAACAGGCCAAGCGTGCGGGCCTTTCGGTTCAGGCCTTCCAGGAACTGAAGTTCATCGCCGAGCAGAACCGGATCGATGTGGGCGCGATGGTGGACGGGCTGAAAGAGCTTCAGCTCCGCGCCGACGAGTTCATTGTCACCGGGGCCGGTCCCGCCTCCGAGGCCTTCCGACGTCTGGGATTCGACGCAACCGACCTGAAGCGCCGTCTCGAAGACCCGTCCGAGCTGTTTCTCGAACTCGTGGACAGGATGGAGGGTCTCGACCGTGCGGCGCAAATCCGGGTGGCCGACGAGGTGTTTGGCGGCACCGGCGGCGAGCGCTTCGTCGAGCTTCTGAGCCAGGGTGACGAAGGCCTGCGGCGGCTGGCCGAGCGCGCAAACGAGCTGGGCATCGTCATGGATGCCGAAACCATCGCCAAGGCGGCGGAACTCGACCGCAAGTTCGCCGAGGTGCAGGCGCGCGTCTCTTCGCTGGCCAAGACCATCGTGGTGGAACTGGCCACGTCCATCGAGGACGCCTTCGACGGCGACAAGGTCGGCGACATGCTCTCGCAGATCGAGCGCATGCAGGCGCTTCTTGGCGAGGATCGGCTCTCGGCGGTGACCGAGAACCAGGCGCTGGCGCTGCAGGACCTGGAGGCGCAGCACAGCGCGCTTGTGCAGGAAGCCAACGAGGTGGCCAACGCCATCGACGGGATCGTTCTGGCGCTCGGGAACGCGGGCTTCGCCGAAGAGGCCATGGCACTCTTCGATATGGCGCAAGGCATGCGGGACAGCGCGGCGGCATTCCAGAACGGCCAGATCGACGCGGAGAGCTTCCGGACCGAACTGGAGACCACGACCCGGGCGGCGGGCGACACGGTCAACGCAGTGGGCGAGATCGACGGCGTGGGCTTCGGAAATGTCATCGCCCGCATCGGTGGTTTGATCTCGGCGCTGGCTGCTGCAGCCGACCAGGCGCGGATCACGCGGGCCGAGATCGCGGCGACGGCAGCGACCGAGGCGCAGGGTGACAAGGTCTATTCCGGGCGCGGTGGCGATCCTCGCCTCTACATGGACGGCAGGGACACGCCCGTAGCTCCCGGCGCTTCTCTTCGCCCGAAACTGCCCTCGGTCAACGCCAGCTTCGGCCAACCTGATCCTGAGAAGGGCAGCGGCTCGGGCGGTGGTGGATCGTCGGGAGGCGGTGGCGGTGGTTCGCGCAACGTGGACGGATACGCCCGCGAGGTCGAGCGCATGCAGGAAGAGGTCCGGCTCCTGGAAATGGAAGCGGCAGCTCTGGTCGCGGCGGCTGAGAGCGGTCGCGAATACGGCGATGCCATCGAATATGCCAAGACCCGCGCGAAGCTTCTCTTCGAGGCGCAGCAAGAGGGCAAAGACCTCACGCCCGAGCTGACCGCCGAGATCGACAAGCTGGCGCTGTCTCTGAGCCAGGCAGGCACCGCAGCCGATGACGCTGCCGACCGCCTGCAGGAGATCGAGGATCACACCCAAAAGGGCGCTCAGCGCATGTCCGACCTGTTTCTCGGCATCGCGACAGGGGCCATGACGGCCCGCGAGGCGGTGATCCAGCTTCTTCTGGAGATCGCCAAAATCCAGTTCCAGAAAGCGATCCTCGGTCTCGCCGATAGCGGCGCAGGAGGTGGGTTCTTCGAGGGTCTCGGATCACTTCTCAGCTTCGATGGCGGCGGCTGGACCGGTAACGGCCCGCGCACCGGCGGGCTGGACGGCAAGGGCGGTTTCCTGGCCGTCATGCATCCGCGCGAGAACGTGGAGGATACCACCAAACCTGGAGCCGGAAACATAGCGAGCGCGGCCCAAACGCCCAGCTACGCACCGCCCGCGATCAACATGCCGGCGCAAGCCGCTCCGGTGGTCAATGTTCCACCGCCGGAACTGCAGGTGCTGCCGGTCATTCCGGAGGGATATGTCGGGGCTGAGATCGTGAAGCGAAAGAACCTCCTGCGCCTCAAGGCAGAGCTGCAGCGCGAAGGCGCTCAGTTCCGGTAAGCCATGCAGGATCGTCTCTCACGCCTTCTCTGCGCCGCGTTGGAACGTCACTTGAAGGGCGGGGCTCCTATGCCGCCCGAAGGCTCGGAGCCGCTCTGGAACGCTTTTCTGCAGCTCTCCCGCGCACGTTCCTGCGGCCCCGCCGGGCCGAACGCTCTGGCCTTCACCGAGATCGACGCCTGGGCGCGTCTGATGCGCGTGCCGCTGGAGCCGCACCACGTTTCGGCACTTCTGGAGATGGACCGGGTCTGGATGGATCGGGCTTACTCGAAGTCTGCCGCACCACCCGGTGCGAAGACCTTGCCGCAGCGGTCAGACCACAAGCTCACCGCTGCGATGTTTGACGGGGATGTCGCGCGGGACGCAATTCCTTGATTTGTCCAGTTCTTCGACGACGCTCGCCAGGCGCGGATTCGAAAGATGCAAAACTAGCGTTGCGCATTTGCGGGGGAATCATGTTAGTGTGACTCCCGAAAATGCACTCCCGGCTCAGGCAAATGGGTGGCAATCGCTAAGGGAGGAAACAGAATGGAAGCGTTCCGTGACGCTCAGAGATTGCACTGCCGTTCAAAAAAAGAACACGACCTCAAGAACCACGTCCAAATAATCAGCTCAGCATGTCGGCTGCTGACAAGGAGAGGCGTGAAAGACCCTTTGTTGGCCGAGATCGAGCGCCACGCTGATGAAGTTGTCCGGATCTTCGAAGAGATCAGCGTCGGACGGCCCGAGTTTCCGGAAGCGCAGATTGTCGCCGTTGCCTCCGGTGGCTCTCGGAGATGATCCGGCTAAGCGGTCTTCCGAAAGTCACAGGCCATGACGCGGCCACCGCATACCCCTGACAGTCTCGCAGACCGTTGGGCCTGTTCCTCCGAGACCGTGCGTCAGCTCTGTCGTAGCGGCCAGCTGAAGCACTTCCGGGTCGGGCGCATGATCCGCATCTCGGCTGAAGCCGTGGACGAGTTTGAAGCCCGAAGCGCAGCAGATGCCGACGCGCACCCCGAAGGGCGCTCTTGATCGCGTGACGATTTGAGGGCAACGTGTCCGTGGGCCTAGAAACCCGGACTGTGATAGACCGACAACCTTTGGCGAGGTTTCTTCCGTTGGCGCGGAAGACCGGTCGAACCGCGAGCGCTTGGCGGCGCATCGCTCACCCGACCAGCTTATGTCGGGGTGGCGACGCCATGCAAGACCGTTCGCGGAAAAGCGTCGCGCCTCTCTCACAGGAGGTTTCTAGCACCCCGGCGCCAGCCCGACGCTGGCACGGCCCTAGAAAGCCACCAACTGTGAGAAACCAAATGACCGATATCAGCAAAATCACCGCCGCCGCGCCCGCAGAGACGAAGGCCGAAGCGCCGCGCCCCGTCTCCGAATGGGAGAATAACAACGTGAGCGGGCAGGCCTGCACGTGCAAGCGCGTTCACGAGAAGCACGTGGAGGAAGTCAAAGCGCTCCGCCAGCGTCAGGAGGCCTACGAGGCATCGCTCCCCAAAGAGCCGCTGGAGGCCCTGCGCGCGATCTCGGCGAAGATGGTCGTCTTCGAGGACCAGGATGATTCCTCCGAAGCGATCCGCGCCGCGCTGACACTCATCAACGAACTGGCGACGCACCGGATCGACCTGGACTATCCGGACATGCACCAAGCGCTCTACTGGCTGACAAGCGAGGCGCTCACCGGCTTCAAAGAGATCGAGCGCTCAAACCGCGAGGCGTACAAGATCGCGCGGCAGTTCAGCCCGAGCCACGAGCCGTTCCGAGCGTGAATGCGCTCAATCAGAATTTTATTCCAAAGGGCTTGCGCGGCAGAAATCGGAATGCTATTCCATTAAGCATGGCAACGCTGCGCGATCTATCAGATTGGATTGAGGGAACCTTGGGCGGAGACGCGCCCAGGGTGAACTCGCTTGTGAAACTCGTGCGTCGAGAAGGCCTGTTTTCCTCGGGCGGTCGTGGACGCAACGCAACCCGCATGGCCCCTCAGGACTTTGCCACGGCTATCGTCTGCGCTCTTACCACCGCTGCGCCGACCAAAGCGGCTGAGGAAGTCCGAAGGATTTTGGCTTTGCGCACATTCTCAGTCTCCGTTGATCCAGGCGACGGCGGCGGCTTCCGCGATTTTTCGGTTTGGGGGGAGAGCCGCAAATTGCCCGCCACTGATCCGGACGGAAATCGCATGTTGCCGCCGGAATTGGCTGACTGCCCCGCCACGCTTGGAGATGCTCTGGCGATGTGGGCGGAACACTTCGCAGAAAACCCCGCCTCGGGCGTCATGGACTGGGATGAAATCTCTCTGCGCATCGCCTGTGCACCGCAGGTTGAATTGCAGCTTTTCAACCCAGATTGGCAAAACCACCGATGGGGAACAGAGGAAGGGGATTATCGGGCTTACGCCTGGAAGCTGCGTTTTGAGGCGGAGGGATTGAACTATGACCCGATGCTTCGCGAGACCGTCACCAAGCTGAGCGCGCACGTGCTGCGCGCCTTGGCTGATTTGGCAGGGGCTGCAGATGGCTGACAGCCCTCAAACGCAAGCCCGTAAGATGATGGTCACGCTGATACGTGAGGCGCGCGATGCTGGCTGGGCGCGAGTAAAAGCTGAGTGCAAGCCCGATATGTCGGTGACTATTGACGCCTCTATGGCCGACCCTGAGGGCGGTGACGACTTCCTCACCGAAGACCTCAAGATGGGTTGATAAATTCCGATGACAAAAAAGGCGCTGCCCAAGTACGTGTACGAGGATCGCGGATACATCCGCTTCATCCGCCGCTCGCGTGGGCAGTCCGTCATGATGAAGGAGGAGCCCGGCTCAGACGAGTTCTGGACGCACTATAAACTCCTCCTCACGGGCAGACAGCCGATCCCGTCGAAGCGCACATTCGAGGCACTGATCCTCAGTTACTACGAGAGCGATTCCTTCAAGAGCCGGAAACCCCGGACGCAAGCTGACTACAGGAAGTACATCGGGCACATCCGCAAGATTTGGGGTGACAAGGACCCTGCCAAAGTGGAGCGCCGCCACGTGTACGAACTGCACCGCGCGAACGCGGACCGTTGGCGTGCAGCGAACTATCTGGTCCAGGTCCTCGTGGTCCTGATGAACCACGCCCACCTGATCGGCTACCTGAAATCCGAACAGCACAACCCGGCCAAAGGCGTCCCGCTCTTCAAGCAGGAGAGTGACGGCTGGCAGCCGTGGCCTGACAGTGTCCGCGAGGAGTTCGAGGCGCTCGCTCCAGACCGCGCTCGTCTTGTCTATGAACTTTGTCTCGGGACGGGTCAGAGGATCGGCGATGTTATCAAAATGACCTGGGGCCACTTCAAAGATGGTGAGTACGACTTCACCCAAGGCAAGGGCGACAAAAAACTTTGGATACCTCTCACCGACCGTCTGAAGGCGTATCTGGCCACGGTTGAAAAGAAGGGCGTTCGGCTCGTCACTGACGCTCAGGGGCGGCCAGTGACGTATCGCGTAATCGCCGAGGAAATGCGGAAGGTGAAGGCGCGCATGAAGCATCCGGATGCGACGTCATACGTGACACATGGCCTTCGGAAGAACGCGACCATCGAGCTTTATCAGTCAGGTTGTGACGACGAGATGGTTAAGGCCGTAACCGGCCACTCCGGGGTTGAGATGCTGAAAAAATACGGAGGCAGGGTTCGTCAGCGGGAGCTGGCTACAAGAGCGCAGAAGCTGCGCGACAGCTTTGAACAGAACAAGACCGAAACGTGAATGTTTCAACGGCTGTTTCAAACATCGAGCACAAGGAAGAAGAAGGTGACGCAAGTGTCTGAAAGCATTGGAGGCGAGTACCGGAATCGAACCGGTGTACACGGATTTGCAATCCGCTGCGTCACCACTCCGCCAACTCGCCTCGCCAGAGTGATGCTCCGTGTAGAAGCCGCGCGCGTCAGCGTCAAGCGCAATCCCGGTACGGAAGGTTGAGCAAAAGCGGGAACCTTGGGACCTGTGTCTGCGTTTCCTACCGCAACGAATTCGTCCAGGAGGACAAGAGATGGCGGAAGCCAAGCTGAAAGAAGCGGAAGCCCGCGCCAACCAAGCGGCTGGCAACGACGTGGACGCACTCGCGGACCAGATGGCCGCGTTGAAGGCCGACCTCGCATCGCTGACCGACATGATCACCGAGATCGGCGTGCGTCGGAAGGACGAGACCGTCGAGATGGCGCGTGACCGGATCGAGCGGCTGCGCCGCGAAGGCCGTGAGCGCTTCGACGACGCGCAGCGCTACGCGCACGATACCCAGGATCAAGTGCTTGAATCGATCCGTCGCCAGCCGGGCACCGCGGTCGGCATCGCGGTCGCGGTCGGGTTCCTGATCGGTCTCGTGACCTCTCGGAAGTAAGAATGGGCTTCTTTCCTTACCTAGAGTTCGCCGCCCGCCGAAAGGCCCGGGCGGCGGCCTTTTCTATTGTCGGCCTCGTCTTCCTGCTGACGGGGATTGCCTTTCTCGGATCGGCCCTTTTCATGATTTTAAGCGCCTGGAAGGGCGCTCTTTTTGCTGCGCAAGTTCTGGGCGGTCTCTTCTTCGGTCTCGGACTGATCTGTTTCGCAATCTCCCGCATGGTGGGCCGTCTGCCGCCGCGTCCCGTTCCGGCCACGACCTCGGAGGCGATGGCGCTGCCCGTCGCGCATATCATCGAGGGGTTGATCGTCGGGTTCACCGCAGGCCGACGCACCCGCGCACCGCGCAAGACCGGTGATCAGCACGCCGACTGATCCAAGATTTCGGCGGAACTGACTGACCTCCTGCGGGACCCGCGTCCCGCGCCCTGATCCAAAGGACTTTCGATGCGCGACGTTCCCGACAATATCCGTGTGCCGATCCTCTTGATCGCCATCGTCGTCTGTGGCGCGGTGTTGTCGCTCGCCCGCGACATCGCGGCGCCGATGACGCTCGCGGTGGTGACCGGCGTCATCTTCGCACCGATCATGGACCTCTTCAAAAAGCTCGGAATAAAAGAGGGTTACGGCGCGTTCCTGATTCTTCTGGCCACGGTCCTGGCGCTGGTGGCCCTGATCTTCGCGCTCGAGCCGATCTTCCGCCGGATCATGGAGGCCGTGCCCTCGATCAAGCTGGAACTGCGCGGTCTCATCTTCGACATGCAGCAGACTTTCCGCAATATCGAGGACATGAACGAAGAGATGACAGAAGCGCTGGGTGCTGCCAGCGACGTGGCCAAGGACAGCAGCAGCGATGGCGAGGACAGCCCCGCTGCCAAACTGCCCTCGGCGACCGATGCGGTGTTTCTCGCGCCGCTGATCCTCGGCAAGGCGCTGATCTTCGCGGGGACGTTCTACTTCTTCCTCGTGACGCGGCTCGAGGTCTACGGCTCGCTCGCCAAGCGCATCGGGAGCGCGGGCGAGACCACCTCGATCCGTCGGCGCTTTCACACCGCCGAATACTTGGTGTCGCGCTACTTTGTGACCATCACGATCATCAACTTCGCCTTGGGCTTCGCGCTGATGGCGTATCTGACGGCCATCGGCCTGCCGCTGCCGATCGTCTGGGGACTGGCCGCCGCGCTTCTGAACTTCGTGCTCTATGTCGGGCCGGGGGTGATGATGCTCGGCCTCCTGCTGTCGGGGCTGATCAACTATGACGGCTTCATGGTGGTCGCGCCCCTGGTGGGTTACCTGACCCTGAACATGGCCGAGGCGCAGTTCGTCACCCCGTCGCTCGTCAGCAAACATGTCTCGCTGAACCCGCTTCTCGTCTTCGCGGTTCTGGTCTTCGGTCTCTGGTTCTGGGGGCCGATCGGCGGGATCGTGGCCATTCCGGTTCTCGTGATCGTCCTCGCGCTCGCGAACGAAACGCGCCCGGCGCCGGTTCAGGCGACCCCGAGCGCCACCCAAGCGGAATAACGAGGCGCGCCGGATCCGCCGGGCGCTGAAAGGCGCCGGTCGAGGTTCGGCGCGCGTTGCCGCCATTGTCCTTCTGTGTCAGAACCCTCTTGAAGGATCTGAACGGAAGAGTTTGGCAGATGACAGATTTCGCCTCGCGCCGCCGGATGATGGTCGACACCCAGGTGCGCCCGTCGGATGTAACCAAGTTTCCCATCATCGCGGCGATGCTCGACGTCCCGCGCGAGGCGTTCCTGCCGAGCGAAAAGGCCGAGGTCGCCTATGCGAGCGAGAACGTCACCCTCTCCAAGGGGCGTGTCGTTCTCGAGCCGCGCACCTTCGGCAAGATGCTGGACGCGCTGGCGCTCGATGACAGCATGCTCGTGCTCGATATCGGCTCTGGCTACGGCTACTCGGCCGCGGTGATCGCCCAGATCGCCGAGGCCGTGGTGGCGGTCGAGGAAGAGGAGGACCTTGCCCGTGAGGCGCAGGACCTTCTGGCCGAGCACCATGCCGACGCCGTGATCCTCAAGGAAGGCCCGATGGCCGAGGGCGCGCCCGAGCACGGCCCCTATGATGCGATCATCATCGAGGGCGGGATCGAGGTGCTGCCGGAGGGGATTGCCGACCAGCTCAAGGAGGGCGGGCGGATCGCCTGCATTTTCATGGACAAGGCACTCGGGACGGTGCGGATCGGCCACAAGCTCGATGGCCATCTCACTTGGCGCTTCGCGTTCAACGCCGGCGCGCCTATCCTGAAGGGGTTCGAGCGCAAGACGGAATTCGCACTCTGAGGCGATGGCGGGCGCTGCCCGCGGCAATTTTGGATGAGAACAGGGCTCTCTTGTGCCGTTGAAAAGGGATTGGTTGATATGATTCCGCGCAGATTCTTGCGGCCCGTGGTGGCGGCGTTCCTGTCACTGGCCGCGGCGCAAGCCGCCCAGTCCGACACGCTCGCGGATGCGCTGGTCGGCGCCTACAAGACCTCGGGTCTCATCGACCAGAACCGCGCGGTGCTGCGCGCCGCCGACGAAGATGTCGCGCAGGCGGTGGCCGAGCTGCGCCCGGTGCTGAACTGGAGCGCCGAGATCCAGCGCGAATACACCAAGACCTTCAGCGGCTTGCCGGGCGTTTCTCAGTCGGTGTCGCAGGTCGAGGACAGCGCGATCCTGGGCCTCTCGGCCGAATGGACCGTCTATGATTTCGGCCGCAACAAGATGGGCGTCGATGTCGCCAAGGAGGCGGTGCTCGTCGCGCGCGACGAGCTGATCTCGACCGAGCAGCAGGTCTTCCTGCGCGCGACCGAGGCGTTTTTCGAACTGCGTCGCGCGCTTCTGAACGTCGATCTGCGGCAAAGCAACAACCGGCTGATCCAGCAGGAACTGCGCGCCGCGCGCGACCGCTTCGAAGTGGGCGAAGTGACCCGCACGGATGTCTCTCTCGCCGAAGCGCGTCTGGCCGCGACCCGGTCGGCGCTTGCGGTGGCGCAGGGCAACGTGGTGATCGCGCAAGAGGAATACCTGGCCGCCGTCGGCAGCCGGCCCGGACCGCTGCAGCCGCCCTCCGCGCTGCCGAGCCTCCCGGGCAGCGTCGATGCGGCCACCGGCGTGGCGCTTCGGACCCATCCCGAGATTCGCGCCCAGCAGCGCCGCGTGACCTTGTCCGAGCTGGGCATCGCGATCGCGAAGCTTCAGCGCAAGCCCACCGTGACCCTTCAGGGCCGCGCCGGGTTCAGCGACAGCCTCGATGGCGACGCCTGGGCGCAGACCGGCGAGATCAGCCTCGGCGCCACGGGTCCGATCTATCGCGGCGGCGAGTTGTCCTCGCTGGTGCGTCAGGCCATGGCCGAGCGCGACCAGCAGCGCGCGCTCCTGCTCCAGGTCACCGAGCAGGTCCGCCAGACCGTCGCCAACGCCTATGTCCAGCTCAACGTTGCGCGCGCCAATATCGCCGCCGGTCAGAACCAGGTCCGCGCCTCGCGCGTGGCCTTCGAGGGCGTCCGGGAAGAGGCGACCCTCGGCGCACGCACCACGCTCGACGTGCTCGATGCCGAGCAGGAGCTTCTCGACGCCCGGACCACGCTGATTTCGGCAACGGTCGACGAGTATCTCGCGGCCTATAACGTGCTCGCTGCCATCGGCCAGCTCACCGCCGAGGATCTGCGGCTCCCCGTCCAGCGCTACGATCCGACCGAGTACTACAAGCTGGTAAAGGATGCTCCTTTCAGAACAAAGCAGGGCGATCAGCTGGATCGTGTCCTGAAGGCGCTGGGAAAAGAGTAGAATTTTCTCCATCTGTTGCTCCGACTCGGGCGTCTCAGTAGGCTCGCGTCGAGGCAGAATGGTGCAGATATGTCGAAACCCGTAAGCAATAGCGAAATCGAGGACGTGCTCTCGTCGATCCGCCGTCTGGTGGCCGAGAGCGGTCGCAGTTCGGCCCCACCGGCGCGGCCCTCCCCGGACAGATCCTCGTTCGGCGGTCCGGCGCTGTCCGAAAAGCTCGTCCTGTCGCCGGCGCTCCGCGTGCCGGATGAAGAGCCGTCCGAGCCCGAGCCGGAGGCCTTCGACGCGGAGGAAACGGAGGCGCAGATCGACCTGGATGAGGTCGTCGCGGACACGCAGACCGAGGACAGCCAGTTCCTGCACGAGCGGGACAGCCTGTCCCAGCCGGACAGCGCGACGGAAACGCGCGATCAGTTCGAATTTCGGCGCGCGACCGGCGCGGAAGACGACGAGTTCGACGCAGCTCTCTACGGGTCCGATCACGAGGACGACGACGACCTGGCCGAGCTCGAAGACGAGGCGGCCTGGGACGACGACGCGGACGAGGACGATGTGCTCGAGGGCGCAGCGGACGGCGCCGACGCTCTGGCCGACGAACCTGATACGTCGATGGACGTCGCCGAGGAGCTCGAGACATCGGGCACGTCCGGAACCGGTGCGCGCGCGATGCTCGAACGTCTGGTCCGGAGCGAGATCGCCGCCGTGACCGAGGCCCTGGCATCCGAGGAAACCGAGGATGAAAGCGACGACGACTGGGAGCCCGCAGAGATCGGTGCGGAGGTCGACGCAACGGAAGATCAATTCAACGACGCGGCCTCGGAGGACGACTGGGAATCCGACGGTCCGGCCTCGGTTCAGGATGACGAGGCGCAGCGCGCGTCGGTGACGGCTGCGCGCGAAGCGGACCCGACCTCTGATGCGGGAGAGCAGGGCGAGACGGGCGACCGCATCAAGGTCAGCCTTGAGCAGAAGATCGCCGAGCTCGAAGCGATGATCGCGCGCTCGGACGAGGAATGGGACGGCGAGGACGGCTCCGGTGGAAATGCCGCCTTCGCTGCGATCCTCGGCGAGGCGCAGCCCTGGCAGGATGCCGATCTCGACGATGCGGTCGAAGAGGCGGTCGCGACCGAGACCTATCCCGAGACCATCGACGAGCCCGAAGACGAGCCGGTGCCACCCGCGCCGCGAGGCCGGGCTCCGGAGCGCGTGATCCCGACGCGTCCCGCGCGGCCGACGATCGATGCGAGCACCCGGTTTGCGCCTGGCGAGCACGATACCGTGACGCCGCGCCGCACTGCCACGGCCAGCGGTGAACACCGCCTCGACCTTGCCGCGGCGATGCGGCAGGAGCGGGCGGCCCTCATCGACGAGGACATGCTGCGCGAGATGGTGTCCGATATTGTGCGCCAGGAGCTGCAGGGCAGCCTTGGCGAGCGGATCACGCGCAACGTCCGCAAGCTGGTGCGCCGCGAGATCCAGCGCGCCCTGAGCGGAACCGAGTTCGAGTAGGCGCCAGGCCCGCAACCCTTGGCGCTGAAAATGAAAAAGACGCCTCCGCAAGGAGGCGTCTTTTTCTGTTTGGTCTGTTCAGCGGAACAGGGCGGCCGTCAGGCAGCCTCTGCTTGCTGTGCCGCCGCGTTGCGGCGCTCGCTCTCTTCGCGCGACAGGGCGACCGAGGTCCGGACGCCCTTGGCGACGAACTCCATCAGGCCGGAAACGACACGCTCGTTGGGGTCGATACCGGCGCAGGAAAGCACCTCGCGCCCATCGCGCGAGCGTGCCCAGCGGGCGATCTGTTCGGGGCCGTTGCCGTATTTCTTGTCATCGGCAATGGCATCGTCCAAGGCGGCGAGAACGACAGCGGCAAAGAGCTTGCGGGCACGGTTGCCTTGCTCCGCATTGAATGCCGTTCCATCCACGAAATCTCGCATGGTGTGTCCTTTGATTATTGGTCTTGTGGTTCCAAGCGTGAGGGGCGTTATGGCCTATTCCACCCGATTCGAATACCCCGCAAACGCATAGCTCCCATTCGGCATTCGCATGGCTTGCTGCGGGTGCGACACGAGATATGGTTGGCTTGCAGGGCAGCTACCGGCCAGATATAGGTGGCGGCCAAATATGATCAACCTTTTGCCATGGTTTTGTCACATGCCCAAGATCAACGGAAACGAGATTCGACCCGGCAACGTGCTGGAGCACAATGACGGGCTCTGGGTCGCTGTGAAAGTCGACCACGTGAAGCCCGGCAAGGGCGGCGCGTTCGCCCAGGTCGAGATGAAGAACCTGCGCAACGGCTCGAAGCTGAACGAGCGGTTCCGCAGCGCCGACAAGGTCGAGCGCGTGCGGCTCGAACAGAAGGACATGCAGTTCCTCTACGAGACCGACGGCATGCTGTCCTTCATGGATACCGAGACCTTCGAGCAGGTCGAACTGCCGGCCGACATCCTCGGCGAGCGGCGGCCGTTCCTGCAGGACGGGATGACCATCGTCGTCGAGTTCTACGACAGCGAGGCGCTGAGCGCGACGCTGCCGCAGAAGGTCACCTGCACGGTCGTCGAGACCGAGCCGGTGGTGAAGGGCCAGACCGCGGCCAACTCCTTCAAGCCTGCCGTTCTCGACAATGGCGTGCGCATCTCGGTCCCGCCCTTCATCGCGCAGGACGAGAAGATCATCGTGAACACCGAGACGATGGATTATTCCGAGCGCGCCTGAGACGCCGTCGGGATCGGATACGGGAAGGGGGCCGCGCGGCCCCCTTTTTCGTGGCGCTCAGGCGCCCGCCTCGTCGAGAAGACGGGTGACGAGGCCCTGGTAGCTGTCTCCGAAGAGCTGCAGATGCACCAGCGCCGGGAAGAGCTGGTAGATCGGTCGGCGCTCGTCGGATCCGGCCGAGAGCCGCCCGTAGCCACGCCAGAAGGTCGGGTCGGGCGTGCCGAAGAGGCTCAGCATCGCGAGATCGACCTCGGCATCGCCGTAATAGCAGGCCGGGTCGATGAGATAGCCCTGCGCCTCGGTGAAGATCACGTTCCCGGTCCAGAGATCGCCATGCAGGAGCGCGGGTTTCGGATCGGCGGGCAGGCGGTTCGGCAGGTCCGCCGCGAGCGCTTCGACCCGGGCACGGATCGGCGCGGGCAGGTCTTCGGCCAGCGGCAGGAGCCGCCGCTCGGACCAGAAGGCGGGCCAGTCCGAACCGGGCGTGTTGTCGAGCCGGACGGTTCCGAAGGCGTAATCCTCGCGCCAGCCGTAATCCTGACCGGCCCAGCTGTGCATCTGCGACAGCGCCTGCCCGAGATCGCGCCAGGCGCGGGTGCCGGGTTCGGCGGGTTTGAGGTATTCCAGACAGATCAGCCCCTTCTCGGCATGAAGGAGCCGCGGCACCGGCGCGTTCAAAAGCGCCATCGCCGAGAGCATCCGCGCCTCGGCATCGACCACGGGGCCGCGCTTGGCCACGAGTTGGCGACCGTCGCGCAGGGTGATCAGCGACAGCTCCCCCAGATCGCCTCCAGACAGCGGCTCCGAGGTGGCCACGGGGCTGCCGAGGACGTCTTCGAGGGGATCGGGAAGAGTGCTCATGCCTGTCTCCTGACGCGGGCCTCGCCCGCCTGCATCTCGCCTTGTGCGCGGTCGAAGCGGAGATAGGCGAGGCCCGCCCCGTTCGACTGGGTGTAGAGCGTGCCAGCCGCCTTGCCGTCCGCGATGATCTCGGTGCCGACGGGGGCCGTGCCATCGACGGCGACGATCGCCAAACCCTTGCGCAGCTCGGTCTTGTGTTTCATCCGCGCGGTGACTTCCTGGCCGACATAGCAGCCCTTGCGGAAATCCACGCCGTTCAGACGCTCGAACCCGGCCTCGAGAATGAAGCTCTCGGGCGTCAGCTCGATGCCGAACTCGGGGATGCCGGCGGCGACGCGGATCGCGTCCCAATCGACGCCGTCCTCCGAGGCGCGCCCATCATAGGCGCGCCAGCCGAGGCGCGGATCGCGCGGATCGGGAAACGCGCCGTCGGGGGCGGGGCCGGTCCCGCGGGAGACCTTGATCGCGGTCTCCTCCAGCGCGACCTTGGCGCGCAGCTTGTAGAGCGACAGCGCCTTGAGAAGATCGGTCCCCGCGAGCGCGGGCAGATCGATCAGGATGTCATCACCGGCGGGCACCAGGAAGAAATCCGACCGGAGCTTGCCTTGCGGGGTCAGAAGCGCGGTGTAGACCAGCCCGTCCGAGAGGCGGTTCACGTCGTTGGTGACCAGCCCTTGCAGAAAGGCCATCCGGTCGGGGCCGGAGAGGCGCAGGATCGTCCGGTCGCTGCTCGTCATTGCAGTAGCTCCGTGGCGAAGAACGGGGTGCCTTACATATAGGAGCGCCACGCGGGTGCAAGCGGATGGCTTATTCGGCCGCCTCGGAGGCGTCCGACTGCAGGCGCCAGAGATTGGCGTAGACCCCCGGGCGGCCGATCAACTCGTCATGGGTGCCTTCATCGACGATTTGGCCCTGGTCGAGCACGATGATCTTGTCGGCGTTGCGGATCGTCGAGAGCCGGTGCGCGATGACAAGCGTCGTGCGGCCCTCGGTCAGGGCGTCGAGCGCGGCCTGCACCTCGGCCTCGGCCTGGGCATCGAGGGCTGAGGTCGCCTCGTCGAGAAGCAGGATCGGGGTGTTGCGCAGGAGCGCCCGGGCGATGGCGACGCGCTGGCGCTGGCCGCCGGAGAGGTTCGAGCCGCGCGGTCCGACCGGTGCCTCGAGCCCGCGCGACAGGCGCGGCAGGAAATCGGTCACATGGGCGGCGTCGAGCGCGGCGCTCAGGCGATCCTCGGAGACGTCGCGATTGTCGAGAACGACGTTCTCGCGCAGCGTCTCGTCGAAGAGGAGCGCGTCCTGGCTGACCACCGAGTAGAGCGCGCGGAGATCCTTGAGCCGCATCGCGCCGACCGGAACGCCGCCGATCTCGACCGAGCCGCTGGTGGGATCGTGCAGCCGGGTCAGGAGGTTGAAGATCGTCGATTTCCCGGCGCCCGACGGTCCGACAAAGGCGGTCACCCGGCCGGCCTCGGCCTTGAGCGTCACGTCGTCGAGCACCGTGCTGTCGCCGTAATGCGCGCTGACGCCGATCAGGGTGATCTCCGGCACGCCCTCGGGCGGCGCGACCGGGGTGTCGGGATCGCTGAGGACAGGGCGCAGGTCGAAAAGCTCCTTCAGGCGCTCGAGCCCGGCCGCCGCGACCTGCAGCACGCCCGTGATCGCGCCAAGGCGGCGGAGCGGCTCGAAGGCGAGGCCGATGGCGGTGAAGAAGGCCATGAAATCGCCGACGGTCTTGTCGCCCGCGAGGATCTCGGAGGCGCCGAAGAGCAGCACGCCCACGAAGCCCACCCCGGACATCACGTCGATCAGCCCGGGCAGCATGGCCTGACCAGCGGCAGAGCGGACCTGCATGCCGATCAGGTCGCGGGTCTCGCGGCGATAGCTGCGCTCGTGATATTTCTCAAGCGTGTTGAGCTTGATCGGCACGATCCCATGCAGGATCTCGTTCAGGCGTTTCGAGATCTGCGCGTTCTGGTCCCGCGCCTTGCGCGACGCGCCGCGGGTGAAGCGCTGCAAGACGAGCGCCGGAAAGAGCAGGAACGGCACGCCCAGAAGCGCCACCAACGTCCAGCGCCAGTCGATGACGAAGGCCACGCTGAACAGAGAAATGAGCGCTATCACGTCACGGCCCGCGCCGGTAATCAGCGCGCGCCAGACCTTCGAGATCGAGTCCACGTCGCCATTGACCCGCTGCATCAGGTAGCCCGGTCCGTAGGTCTGGTGGAACGCCCCGTCGAGGCGCATCAGATGCGCGACGAGATCGGCGCGCACATCGGCGACGCTTTGCTGCGAGATGCGGGTCAGGATGACCTTCTGCGAGATGCTGGCGATGGCGCGGGTCAGGAAGATGCCGAAGACGATCGCCGCGACCCAGACGATCAGGTCGGGGTTCCCACCGACGAAGATCCGGTCGAACATCGGCTTCATCATGTAGCTGAGCGCGCCGAACATGCTGCCTTCGATCACCATGAAGATCGCGGCGACGATCAGGAGCTTCCAATGCCGCGACAGGTAGCGCCGCCAGAGCCAGACGAAGAGCCCGGCGCGTTCGCGCAGGCTCGTGTCCTCGGCGGTATCGCGCAGCATGCTCATGACGGCTTGGCCCCCGAGGTGTCGTCGAGGCGCGCGGCGGTGTCCCCGGCGCTCCGGCGCGCGTCGAACCCGGCCTGGACCTCTTCCCAGTCATAGACCCGGCGGACCCAGTCCTCGAACCCGATCCCGGAGCGGGCGGCAGCCGCGGCATAGACCTCGATGATGTAATCCTGGATGCCGGTCGCGGTGGAGCGGAAATGCAGGTAGCGCGGGGTCAGTTGACGCCGCGCCTCGTCCACGGTCCCGCCCGCGATCGCGAGGATGTATATCGCGGCGGCGAGACCGGTGCGGTCGGCCCCGGATTTGCAATGCAGAAGCATCGGCGGCTCGGCCTGGCGCAGCGCGTCGATCACGCCGAGGATGTGTTCGGTCGTCGAGGCGCGCCGGGCGCGCAGCTTGGCGACGATCAGCGTTAGTCCGAAATCGGCGCAGCTTTCCTCGGCAAAGAGGAAATGCGGAAAGCCCTCGCGGCCCCGCAGGTTGATCACGGTGCGGATGCCCATGCGCGCATAGGCCTCGAAGCGGCGGCGCGTGGGCTGGTTCGAGCGGTAGATGCCCGGGGCGATCTCGCCGAAATTGCTCCAGCCCTGTCGCAGGATGGCGTGATCGCGCCAGAGGTAATGCATGAGGGCCCGGCGGCGGTCGGTGGCGTCGCCGTCGATGCGGAACGGCGCCGATGCGCGTCTGCGTGGTGTGGCGCCCTTGGCGGGGCTGTGGGGCTGATCGGGCATCGCTGGGTCCATCGCTGGGCTTCGACCTAGCCCCGGGGGTGCGTCGGAGCAAGGGAATTCCCTGCGGCATCTGAGGACGTTGACCTTGGCCCGGCGGGTTGTAGGGTCCGCGGGCGGCGCCGTGTTCGGAGCGCCTTGATCGCGAGTGGAGTGCTGCGATGTCGCTTGCCCATGGTCGTCCCTATCTCGCGATTCCCGGCCCGTCGGTCATTCCCGACGCGGTGCTGCAGGCCATGCATCGCGCCTCGCCCAATATCTACGAGGGCGCGCTGATCGACATGGTCGCGGGCATGGTCCCCGATCTCAAGCGGGTCGCGCGCACCGACGGCCATGTCGCGATCTATATCAGCAACGGCCACGGGCTGTGGGAGGCGGCGCTGTCGAATGTCGCGGCCCCGGGCGAGAAGGTGCTTGTCATGGCGACGGGCGCGTTCGGGCATGGCTGGGCCGAGGTGGCCGAGCGGCTGGGGCTCGAGGTCGAGGTGATCGAGCACGGCCGCCAGACGCCCGCCGATCCCGAGCGACTGCGCGACGCGCTCAAGGCCGATCGCGACGGTCGGATCCGGGCGGTTCTCGCCGTGCATGTGGATACCGCGACCTCGATCCGGTCGGATGTCGCGCCGCTGCGCGCGGTTCTCGACGAGGTCGGCCATCCGGCGCTGATCATGGTCGATTGCATCGCCTCGCTCGGCTGCGACATGTTCGAGATGGACGGCTGGGGCGCAGATGTCATGCTCGCCGCCTCGCAGAAGGGTCTGATGGTGCCTCCGGGCATGGGCTTCGTCTTCTTCAACGACCGCGCCCGGGCGCAGCGGCAGGGCCTGGCGCGGGTGAGCTATTACTGGGACTGGACGCCGCGCGCCGAGCCCGAGCTCTTCTACCAGTATTTCGCGGGCACCGCGCCGACCCATCATCTCTACGGCCTGCGCGTCGCGCTGGACATGATCCATGCCGAGGGGATGGAGGCGGTCTGGGCGCGCCACGCGACGCTCGCGCGCGCGATCTGGGCGGCGGTCGAGACCTGGGGCGCGGACGGGCCTTTGCGGCTGAACGTGGCCGATCCCGCCTATCGCAGCCACGCGGTGACCGCGCTCCGCGTCGGCAAGCCTTTTGGTGCGCAGCTCAGGGAGTGGACGGATCGGCAGGCAGGCGTGACGCTCGGGATCGGGCTCGGGATGAGCGACGAGGACGATCCCCTGGGCCAGGGCTTCTTCCGCTTCGGTCATATGGGTCATGTGAACGCGCACATGATCCTGGGTCTTCTGGGCACGGTCGAGGCGGGGCTTCTGGCACTCGGCGTGCCGCATGGAGAGGGCGGGGTGGCCGCCGCGGCCCGGGTCGTCGCCGAGGGCTGAGCCGGTCAGGAACGGCGCGCGGCGATCCGGTCGATCAGGCGGTTCAGGCCCCATCCGATGGCAAGCACCAGCGGCAGTCCGAAGAGCACCCAGATCACCCCGAGGATCCAGATCAGGTTCACGAGGCCCATGATGAGGGCGGCGTTGGTGTAATCGGGGGCGGCAGGGCGCTCTTGTCCGCGCATCGCTGGCTCCGGGCTGCTGGTTGTCTATCGTAAAGTCAGCTTACCCCGGCCCGGTTCCCGTGCCAGTGATTTCCGTCACAGAGGCGAGGCTCGGCGCGCCGCCGCCAATGCATCGGGCAGGTGCAGCTCCAACTCGTCGAGCTCGCGCGGCTGACCGGCGGAAATCCGGATGCAGCGATCCTGCGGCGGGCGGAACGGCATGCGCACGAAGACCCCGCGCTGGACCAGCTCGGTGAGGACGCGGCGGGCGAAATCGCCATCCGCGCCGCAATCGATGGTGACGAAATTGGTGGCGGACGGCAGCGGCGTCAGGTCGTTGGCCCGGGCGATCTCGGCGATGCGCTCCTTGGCTCCGGCGACGCGCGACAGGACATCGGTCATCCAGTCGGTGTCGGCGAGCGCGGCGCAGGCCCCGGCCTGGGCGGGGCGGTTCATGCCGAAATGGTCGCGCACCTTGTCGAAGGCGCGGATCAGCGCCCGCGCGCCGGTGCCGTATCCGACCCGGGCGCCCGCCAGCCCGTAGGCCTTGGAGAAGGTGCGAAACCGGATCACGCGCGGATCCTCGGGGTCGATGCGCGGCGCGGTGCCCTCGGGCGCGAACTCGATATAGGCCTCGTCGAGGCAGAGGACGCAGCCTTCGGGGACCCGGTCGAGCGCCGCCTCGATGGCCGCGCCCGTGTGCCAGGAGCCCATCGGGTTGTCCGGGTTCGACAGGTAGACGAGCTTGGCGTCTGTCTCTGCGGCGCGGGTCAGGAGCGCCTCGAGATCCTCGCGGTCGTCGCGGAACGGCACCTTGTGCAGCGTGCCGCCGAAGCCGGTGACATGGTAGTTGAAGGTCGGATAGGCGCCGTCCGAGGTCACCACCGCGTCGCCCTCGGCGACGAGCAGCCGCACGAGCGTGCCGAGAAGGCCGTCGATGCCGCTGCCGATCACGATCTGGTCCGGCGCGGCGCCCATCGCGTCGGCCAGGGCGGCGCGCAGATCGTGATTGCTGGAATCGGCGTATTTCCAGATCTCCGGAAGCGCCTCCTGCATCGCGGCGATTGCACGCGGCGAGGGGCCGAAGACGTTCTCGTTGGCGCCGAGGCGCGCGGCGAAGGGGCGGCCCATCTCGCGCTCCTGCAGTTCCGGGCCGACGAAGGGCACGTCCGAGGGCAGCGAGGCGGCAAGCGGGGTGAGGCGAGGTCCGGTCATGGCGCGAAGTATGCCCGAGCCGCGCGGCGCGGCAAGAGGCGTGAGCGTCGCGGCTCAGAAGCGGCGGCGGAGCCTCGTCTCTTTGGCGACCGCGTGGCGGAGGCCAAGCTCGAGAATGCGGGCGTCGAGCCGCGCTTTCTCATCGGGATCGCTGGCGGCGTCCCGGGCGGCGCGTGCGGCGGCGAGGTCGCGGCGGAGCTGCACCTCTTCGGGCAGGACACCCGCCTCCTTCATCAGCCGGTTGCCGAAGGCCGTGATCGCGTCGAGCCCTTCGCCATCCCAGGTCCGGGGCAGGGGACGGCCCTCGCCCGGAAGATTGTCGAAGGCGCCGTCGTCCATGGCCTCCTGGATGCGCTGTTCGGTGATGCGGGGAAAGAGGGCCATCGGGTCTCGTCGGCACGTCGGGATGTCAGGTTTCAGATCAGCCTAGCCGGGGATGCCGAGGGCGCAAGGGATCAGCGGCTCAGGACCGGCGCTTGTCCGATCAAGCTCGCGTCATCGACCGCCTTCATCAGGAAATCGGCGACATCGGCGCGCGAAATCAGGCCCATCCGCCAGTCCGACGGCTCGCGCAAAACGCGGTAGCGTTCTGTCCGGGCCCCGCGTGTCAGGATCACCGGGCGCGCGAGCGTCCAGTCGAGTCCGGAGGCGCGGATCATCTCTTCCTGCCGGGTCTTGTCGGCATAGGGCCGCCCGAGAAGCGCCCAATGGCCCGCGCGCTCGATCGACGACAGCGCCTGCCGACTGTCGCCCGCACCGATGCCGGTGACGGCGATCAGCCGCTTCGACCCGGTGGCCTCCATCAGCGGCAAGAGCGCGGCGGTGGCGTCTGAAAACAAGGTGACTTTCTGCCAGAGCATGGCAGGCGTCTCCTTTATTCCGAGGCAGAGAATGACCGCGTCCACGCCCTGAAGCGCGGGCTCCAGATCCTCGGGCCTGGTCGCATCGCCCGGGCAGAGTTCAAGCGCCGGGTGCTCGAGCGTCATCTCCGCCGCGCCGCGCGAGAAGGCGCGGACCTGGTGGCCAAGCTCCAGCCCGCGCTCGACGGCTGCGCGCCCAATGCCTTTGCTGGCGCCGATCACGAGGATATGGGCCATGAGTGTCTCCTTTTGCTCAGGCAGAGCTAGGGTGGCGGCCGGACACGAACAAGTCGCCCGCGCTTGACCCGGGCCAGCCGAGCGGTCACTTATCCCGCCTGAGCCCGCATCAGGACGGGCACGTGAGCAGAGGCAGAGCCGATGGCCGGACGCACCGCGCCCTTCGCCCCGTTCGAGTGGATGATCGCCTGGCGCTACCTCCGGGCGCGCCGCGCCGAGGGCGGCGTCAGCGTGATGACGTGGATCAGCCTGATCGGCATCACGCTTGCGGTCTTCGCCTTGATCGCCACGCTGGCCGTCCGTTCGGGGTTCCGGGCCGAGTTCGTCGACACGATCCTCGGCGCGAACGCCCATGTCACCGTCTATTCCGCCGGAAGCTACGATGCCCAGGGCCGGGTCGACCGCTCGATCGGGCCGTTCCGCGAGGTCGCCGACCGCGTGGCGGCGGTCGAGGGCGTGACGCGGGCGGCTCCCCTGATCCGGGGGCAGGTCATGGCAAGCGCGCAGGGGCGCAACGCGGGGGTGGAGCTTTTCGGGATCTCCGATGGCGACCTGATGACCCTGCCGCGCATCGTCGATCCGGAGACCTCGCAGGGCGATCTCGACCGGTTCGACGAGGGCATCGCCATCGGCTCGGGTGTCGCGCGCGAGCTGGGCGTCGGGGTCGGCGATCAGGTCAAGCTGATCTCGCCCGACGGCGTGAAGACGGCCTTCGGGACCTCGCCGCGCGTCGTATCCTACGAGGTCGTCTGGGTCTTCACCGCCGGGCGCTACGACATCGACCGGACCCGCATCTACATGCCGTTTTCCGAGGCGCAGCTCTATTTCAACCGTGAAGGCCGCGCCGACGAGATCGAGGTCATGCTCTCCGATCCCGACGCGGTGACCGCGATGGTGCCGCCGATCCTCGCGGCGGCGGGCGAGGGGGCGCTTGTCTGGACCTGGAAGGACGCCTCGGGCGGGTTCCTGCGCGCGCTCGAGATCGAGGACAACGTGATGTTCGTGATCCTGTCGATCCTCGTCCTCATCGCGGCGATGAACATCGTCTCGGGCCTGATCATGCTGGTGAAGAACAAGGGACGCGATATCGGCATCCTGCGCACGATGGGGCTGACCGAGGGCGCGGTTCTGCGGGTCTTTTTCATCTGCGGCGCGTTCACCGGGGTGATCGGGACGATCTGCGGGGTGATCCTCGGCTGTCTCTTCGCGATCTATATCGACCCGATCTTCTCTTTCGTGAACTACGTGGCCGGCGGCGGCGTCTGGGACCCCCAGGTGCGCGGGCTCTACCAGCTGCCCGCGAAGCTGCAGTTCTGGGACATCGTCAAGGCGGTGAGCCTGTCGCTGGGTCTGTCCTTCGTCGTCACCATCTTCCCGGCGCGCCGGGCGGCGCGGATGAACCCGGTGGAGGCCTTGCGCTATGAGTAATGCGGCGCTCAGGCTGTCGGGGATTTCCAAGGGCTACAACAAGGGCTTGCCGAACGAGGTTCAGGTCCTGCACGAGGTCGACCTGACGCTCGCGCCGGGCGAGCTGGTGGCGCTTGTCGCGCCTTCGGGCGCGGGCAAGTCGACGCTTCTGCATATCGCGGGGCTGCTCGACACGCCCGACAGCGGCGGCGTCGAGATCGGCGGCGAGGACATGACGGGTCTCTCGGACCGTCGCCGCACGCAGGTGCGCCGGAACCAGGTGGGCTTCGTCTACCAGTTCCACCACCTCCTGCCGGAGTTCACGGCGGCGGAGAACGTGCTGCTGCCGCAGCTCGCCAACGGCACGCCGCGTCCCGAGGCCGAGGCGCGGGCCGGGCAGCTTCTGGCGCAGGTCGGGCTTGCAGCGCGCGCGGATCACCGCCCGGCAGCGATGTCCGGAGGCGAGCAGCAGCGCGTTGCCTTCTGCCGGGCTTTGGCAAATGCGCCGCGCCTGCTTTTGGCCGACGAGCCGACCGGCAACCTCGATCCCGCAACCTCGGACACGGTCTTCGAGGCGCTCCTGGGTCTCGTCCGCGAGACCGGACTCGCGGCGCTCATCGCGACGCATAATCTCGACCTTGCGGCACGGATGGACCGGCAGATTCGTCTGGAGGCCGGGACGATTCACGGCTGAGCGCCTCTATTCTCCTCAAATCGAACCCAATTTCTTCACTTTTTGCGGGCAGGGTGCGCGGAACCGAGGTCACATCCGAGCCGAACCATGCCGACCATCCCGATGGAACTTCTGATCGCCGCCTTCGCCATGCTGCCCTTCGGCGCGGCGATGGATTTCTTCGATTTCAACTCCAGTGACGATGACGACACGGGCGACGAGATCGACGAGCCGGTCGAGGTCGTGGAGCCTGACGCGGAATCGCCGCTGTCGCTTCTGGGGACCGATGGCGACGACGAGCTTTACGGGCTCGGCGGGGATGACACCCTTGATGCCGGGGCGGGCGCGGACCGTCTGGACGGCGACGCCGGGGACGATCTTCTGAATGGCCGCGACGGCAACGACACGCTGATCGGCGGCACAGGCTCCGACCTGCTGACCGGCGGGGCGGGCAACGATCTCGTCAACGGCGGCACCGACGATGGCAGCCCGGACAGCGACTATGACCGGCTCTATGGCAGCGATGGCGACGACACGCTGATCGTGGGCGACAGCGATGTGGCCAGCGGCGGCGCGGGTGCGGACGAGTTCGAGGTCTACGGCGATGTGTGGATCGACGATTTCGATCCCGACGCCGATCTTCTGGTCTTCACGGCGCCTCCGGGCGAGACGCTCGAGGTCGAAAGCCAGACGGTGGCCAACAACACGCTAGTGATCGCGCTCAACGACGGCTCGCAGATCACGCTCTCCAACCTGACCAACCCGCTCGAGGCCGGATCCTTCCGCTTCGAAGAGGAAGAGATCGTCTAAGGGCGCACCCCGCACAGGTCGGATCGCGCACCCTCACCAAAAGGTGCGGTGACGAAAGGACCGTCAACGCTAGGCTCGCTGTTAGTTCTTTCGGAGATCGTGCCATGCGCTTTTGCCCCATCCTCGCCGTCGCCCTCTCGCTTGCCGTCGCGCCATCCGCTTATGCGGGCGCCGTCAGCTTCGATGACCGCTGGGAGCACCAGCGCTTCTCGCTCTTCTCGGCCAATGATTTCGACCACGAGGGCGCGACGCTCGACGTGGTCTCCGAAGGCACGGTGTCGCTCACCTGGCTAGCGCTGCCCGAGGCGGATTGGGGCGCGCGCGCGGCCTCTTGGGACTGGAGCGTGACCGAGGGCGTTCCGGCGACCGATCTTACCAAGAAGGGCGGCGACGACCGCGACCTGGCGCTCTATTTCGTCTTCCTGCCCGAAACCGTCGCGCGCGAGCTCTCGGGCGCTCCGATCCGCAAGCTGCTCGATGCCGCCGAAGCGCGGGTGCTGGTCTATGTCTGGGGCGGCCAGTCGGCGCCCGGCTCGGTGCTGCCGAGCCCCTATCTCGGCGATCGCGGCAAGACGGTTGTCCTGAATGGCGCCGGGACGGGGCAGGCCTCCGAAAGCGTCGATCTCGCCGCGGACCACGAACGCGCGTTCGGCGGCGCGCCGGAGCGGCTGGTCGGTCTTGCGGTCTCCGCCGACAGCGACGACACCAAGAGCGTCATCCGCGGCGCGGTGTCGAATCTCGTTCTGAACTAGGGCTCAGGCGGCGCGCTGGGTGATCCAGACGCCGATCGCCATGACCGCGATTCCCGTGGCTCGGGTCAGGTCGAAGGCGGTGACGCGGTTCCCGAAAAGACCGAAATGGTCGATCAGCGCCGACGAGATCAACTGGCCGATCAGAACGAAGAACACCGCGTTCCCGACGCCGAAGCTCGGCGCGATATAGGTGACCGAGAGCACGTAGAAGGCCACGAACAGCCCGCCCGCGAAAAGGTGCTTGGGCGCGGCGGTGACATCTTTGAGCGCTCCGGGGCCCACCACCAGAAGCACGACCGCCGTCGTCGCCAGCGCGACGCAGAAGAGGATCAGCGCCGCCGCCGCGGGCGAGCCGATGATCCGCCCGAGAGAGCCGTTCAGAGCGGCAAGCACCGGAATGCCGAAACCGGCGGCCAGCATGATGAGGGCGGGATGGGTCATGTCGGATCCTTTCGCAGCGCCGGGTCGCTCTAGACCGCTTCGCGCGGCATGTCACCGCCATCTTGTGGGAGACGGGGGTTGCGAAAGCGGGTCTGCGGCGTCAGAGATCTAGGACAACAGAAGGGCAGCGGAGAAAAAAAGCATGGCACGACTGACAGCGGGTCTGAAAGCGGGGGCGCTCGCGGTGATCGCGGCGACGGGTCTGGCCGGATGCGTTCCGGAAGGCGGGCCGGTGACGGCGATGCCGGAGCAATCGGACGGGCGGGCGCTCTTTTTGCAATATTGCGCGGTCTGCCACGGCGAAAGCGCCAAGGGCGACGGTCGGATGGCGCGCTCGATGGCGAAGCCGCCCAAGGACCTGACGCTGATCTCGCTGCGCCACGGCGACAGGTTCCCGCGCGCCAAGGTCATGTCGATCGTCGACGGCTATGCGCGCTCCGATCTTGGCGGCCCGGCGATGCCGGAGTTTGGCGAGCTGCTCTCGGGCGATCTCGTGCCCTTCGACAGCGGTGACGGAAAGGCCACGCCGACCCCGGTCAAGCTGGTGGCGCTCGTGACCTATCTCGAGAGCATTCAGGAACACCGGTGATGCGGCTTTGGCCCGCGCGGCGGGGCGGGGCGCTTGCCACGGCACTGGCGCTGACGCTCGCGGCCTGCACGCAATTCCCCGAGCTCGACGCGGCGCGAAGCGCAGACGTGGCCAACGCGCCCTGGCCCGATCTCGTGCCGATCGAGACGCTGCTCGCCGGTCCGCCGCCGCGCGCGACCGAGGCCGAGACGGCCTCGGTCTCGGCACGGGCCGCTGAGCTTCGTGCGCGGGCGGCGCGGCTTCAGGCACCGGTGGTCGATGCGGCCACGAAGGCGCGGATGCGGCGCGGCGTCTCCCGCCCCGTTGCAGACCCATCCCAGACCGGCTAGAGCGCGCGGCAGATCGTGCCGTAAGAAGGAAGCTCCTCCATGTCCGACCCGTTGCGCCTTGGCATCGCGGGACTTGGCACCGTTGGTGCCGGGGTCGTCAAGATCGTGCGGCAGAAGGCCGAGCTTCTGGCGCATCGCGCCGGGCGGCCCGTCGTGGTCACGGCGGTTTCGGCCCGCAATCGCGACAAGGATCGCGGCGTGAGCCTCTCTGATTATGCCTGGGAAGATGATCCGGTCGCGCTCGCGACCCGGGACGATGTCGACGTCTTCGTCGAACTCATGGGTGGCTCCGACGGCCCGGCCAAGGCCGCGACCGAGGCGGCCATCGCCGCGGGCAAGGACGTCGTCACTGCCAACAAGGCGATGCTCGCCCATCACGGCCAGGCGCTGGCGCTCGCTGCCGAAGAGGCAGGCTCGGTCCTGCGCTTCGAGGCGGCTGTGGCGGGCGGCATCCCGGTCATCAAGGCGCTGACCGAGGGGCTTGCGGGCAACCAGATCGAGCGCGTCCTGGGCGTGATGAACGGCACCTGCAACTACATCCTCACCCGGATGGAGGGCGCCGGTCTCACCTACGAGGAGGCCTTCGCCGAGGCCGATGCGCTGGGCTATCTCGAAGCCGATCCGGAGCTGGACGTGGGCGGGATCGATGCGGGCCACAAGCTGTCGCTCCTCGCCTCCATCGCCTTCGGCACGCAGGTGAACTTCGCCGGTGTCGCACTTGAAGGCATCGGCCAGGTCTCGATCGACGACATCCGCCAGGCGGGCGACATGGGCTACAAGATCAAGCTCCTGGGCGTCAGCCAGATGACCGGACGCGGTCTCGAGCAGCGCATGGCGCCGTGCCTCGTGCCCGAGACCTCGCCGCTCGGACAGCTTGTCGGCGGCACCAACATGGTGGTGATCGAGGGCGACCAGGTCGGCCAGATCGTGATGCGCGGGGCAGGGGCCGGAGAGGGACCGACCGCCAGCGCTGTGATGGGCGACGTGATCGACATCGCGCGCGGCACACGGGTCTCGACCTTCGGTCAGGCGGCAAGCTCGCTGGCACCCGTGGCGGCTGCGGCAACCGCGACGCCCGCGCCCTATTACCTGCGCATGGCGCTGCTCGATCGTCCGGGCGCGCTGGCCAAGGTGGCGACCTGCCTCGGCGATGCCGGGATCTCGATCAATCGTATGCGGCAATACGATCATGTCGATGAAACCGCCCCCGTCCTGATCGTGACCCATCGCACGACGCGCTCCGCGCTCGACGAGGCGCTGGCGGCGATGGCCCGGACCGGGGTCGTGGCGAGCGAGCCGGTGGCGCTTCGGATCGAGCGTGTCTGAACCGACGCTCGCGGCGCTCGCGGTGGTGATCCGCGACGGCGCGGTGCTTCTGGTCAGGCGCTCGAACCGGCCCGATGCGGGGCTCTGGGGTTTTCCCGGCGGCAAATGCGAGCCCGGCGAAACGGGGAGCGCCTGCGCTCTGCGCGAACTTCACGAAGAAACCGGCATCACGGCCCGCGATCCGCGCCGGATCGGCGCCGTCGAGGTCATCCGCGAAGGCTTCCATTACGATCTCGAGGCGTTTTTTTGCGCCGATCCGACCGGTATCGCGAGAGCGGCCGACGATGCCGAAGAGGCCGCGTGGGTGCCCGTGCGGACGGTGATCTCGGGCGCGGTGCTGATGAGCCGGGACGTGGATAGGCTCTGCCTGCGGGCGGCGCATCTGGCAGGGCTCTGAGCGGGGCCTGCCCCCATGCCCCGGAGATGTTAGCGACAGAACCGCGTGGTCCCGCGCTTGCGCCTCGGGCACGGCTGCGGCAAGAGGAAGAAAAGCGCGAGAGGGACGAGCAGATGGGTTCCACGGAATTCAAAGACCGCATGTTGTCGCTGGGCCTGGCCCGGGTGTCGGAGGCGGCGGCCATCGCCTCGGCCAACCTGATCGGGCGCGGTGACGAGAAGGCCGCCGATCAGGCGGCGGTCAACGCGATGCGGACCCAGCTCAACATGCTCGATATCGCCGGCGTGGTTGTGATCGGCGAGGGTGAGCGCGACGAGGCGCCGATGCTCTATATCGGCGAAGAGGTCGGCACCGGTGACGGTCCCGGCGTCGATATCGCGCTCGATCCGCTCGAAGGCACGACCCTGACCGCAAAGGACATGCCGAACGCCCTGACCGTGATCGCGATGGGCCCGCGCGGCTCGATGCTGCACGCGCCCGATGTCTACATGGACAAGCTCGCGGTTGGTCCGGGCTACGCGACCGACGTGGTCAGCCTCGACATGAGCCCGAAGGAGCGCGTCGAAGCCCTGGCCCGCGCCAAGAACTGCGCGGCCTCCGACATCACCGTCTGCATCCTGGAGCGTCCCCGGCACGAGGACATGATCGCCGAGGTGCGCGCCACCGGTGCCGCGATCCGGCTGATCACCGATGGCGACGTTGCGGGCGTGATGCACGCCGCCGAGCCGGGCACGACGGGCATCGACATGTATATGGGGGCGGGCGGCGCGCCCGAGGGCGTTCTTGCCGCCTCGGCGCTGAAATGCATGGGGGGCCAGATGTGGGGCCGCCTGATGTTCCGCAACGATGACGAGCGCGATCGTGCGGCCAAGGCGGGCATCACCGATCTCGACCGGATCTACTCCCGCGACGACATGGTGACCGAGGACGTGATCTTCGCCGCGACCGGCGTGACCAGCGGGTCGCTCCTTTCGGGGATCAAGCGCGAGGTCGGGTACCTGACCACGGAGACGATCCTGATGCGCTCGAAGACCGGATCGGTCCGCCGGATGATCTATCGCAACCCGACCCGGTGAGCGGATGGCGCGCAGCGCAGCCCTGATCCTGATCGATTTCCAGCGCGGCTTCCGCGATCCCGTCTGGGGCGCGCGCAACAATCCCGAGGCCGAGGCGCAGGCCGGGCGTCTTCTGGACGCCTGGCGCGACCGCGCGGCTCCGCTCTGGCATGTCCGGCACCTGAGCCGCGACGCGGGCAGCCCGCTGGCGCCGGGACCGGGGGCGGAATTCCTGCCGGAGCTTGCGCCGTCCAAGGGCGAGCCGGTGATCGAGAAATCGGTGAACAGCGCCTTCATCGGCACCGATCTCGAGGCGGAGCTTCGAGCCGCCGGGATCGAGACGCTCGTCATCTGCGGTCTGACAACCCCGCATTGCGTCTCGACCACAACGCGGATGGCGGCCAACTTGGGCTTCGAGGTCACGCTCGCGCATGACGCCTGTGCAGCCTTCGCGGCCAATGCCGATACCGGCTGGTCCGACGCGGTCGTATCGCCAGCGCCGCAGGCCATTCACGAGGCCGCCGTGTCGCATCTGCATGGCGAGTTCTGCACCGCCCGGTCCGTCGACCAGATCCTCGGGGCGTTGTCATGAGCTTTCTCGGCATTTCCGCCTCGCTGACCGGCCGCCGCTGGGTCGGGCCCGACACCGAGACCGAGCGCGCGGCGGAAACGCTCGTGCAGCAGACCGGCCTCTCGGATGCGCTCTGCCGGGTTCTGGCCCGTCTCGGCGTGCCCTGCGAGGAGGCGAGCCTCTATCTCGAGCCGAAACTCCGCGATCTCCTGCCCGATCCCCGCAGCCTGCGCGACATGGAGACCGCGGCCGCCCGCGTCCTGCGAAGCGTCGCGAAGCGCGAGCGCGTGGCGATCTTCGCCGATTACGATGTCGATGGCGGCAGCTCTGCGGCCTTGCTGATCGACTGGTTCCGGCAGCAGGGGCAGGGCGTGACGCTCTACGTGCCCGACCGGATCGACGAGGGCTACGGCCCCAATGAGCCCGCCATGGCCGAGCTCGCCGCCCGTCACGACCTGATCATCTGCGTCGATTGCGGCACGCTCAGCCACGGCCCCGTCGCGGCGGCCAAAGGTGCGGATGTGGTGATCCTCGACCACCATCTTGGCGGCGAGACGCTGCCCGAGGCCTTGGCCGTGGTCAATCCGAACCGGCAGGACGAGGATGGCGCGCTGGCTCATCTCTGCGCCGCCGCCGTCGTCTTCCTGATGCTGGTCGAATGCGGGCGGCAGTTGCGCGAGGCGGGGCGGGCGGGACCGGACCTGATGTCGATGCTCGACCTCGTCGCCTTGGCCACCGTCGCCGATGTCGCGCCCCTGCGCGGCGTGAATCGCGCCTTTGTTCGGCAGGGGCTGGCGGTGATGGGACGGCGCGCCCGTCCGGGGCTCGTGGCGCTCTCCGACGTGGCGCGGCTCGAAAGCGCGCCCAATGCCTATCACCTGGGGTATGTGCTGGGCCCGCGCGTCAATGCGGGGGGCCGGATCGGCAAGGCCGATCTCGGCGCGCGGCTTCTGGCCGAGACCGATCCGCATGCGGCGCAGGCGATGGCCGAACGGCTCGATGCGCTCAACACCGAACGCCGCGAGGTCGAAGCGGCGGTGCGCGCGGCCGCCTTGGCGCAGGCGGAGACACGCGGGCTCGATGCGCCGCTCGTCTGGGCCGCGGGCGAGGGCTGGCATCCCGGCGTGGTCGGCATCGTGGCGTCGCGGCTGAAGGAACTGACCAACCGCCCGGCGGTGGTGATCGGTCTCGACGGCGACGAGGGTAAGGGCTCCGGGCGGTCGGTGGCCGGCGTCGATCTCGGCCACGCGATCCAGAGGCTCGCCGCGGACGGGCTCTTGCTCAAGGGCGGCGGGCACAAGATGGCCGCGGGCCTGACCGTGGCGCGGGACTGCCTGGACGAGGCAATGGCGGCGCTGACGGAGCGGCTGGCCAGGCAGGGCGCGGGGCAGGGGGGCGCGGCGGATTTGCGGCTCGACGGGATGCTGATGCCAGGCGCGGCCGGTCTCGACCTGATCGAGGCGCTCGAGAATGCAGGTCCCTTCGGCGCGGGCGCAAGCGCGCCGCGCTTCGCCGTCGCCGATGCGCAGGTCGGATTCGCCAAGCGCGTCGGCGAGAGCCATCTGAAGCTGTCGCTCGGCGACGGGCTCGGCGCGCGGCTCGACGCGATCGCCTTCGGCGCCTTCGACGGGCCTCTCGGAGAGGCGCTGATGGCGCATGGCGGCAAGCGCTTCCACGTCGCCGGGCGGCTCGAGCTGAATGAATGGCAGGGCAGGCGCTCGGTCCAGCTGCGCGTTGAGGACGCCGCGCCTTCGGGGACGTGATTTTCCCTCTTGCACGCGGCGACGGCTTTTCCTAAACGTCCCACCCAGAGTGGCCCGTTCGTCTATCGGTTAGGACGCCAGGTTTTCAACCTGGAAAGAGGGGTTCGATTCCCCTACGGGCTGCCATTCCTCCCCCAAGACTGACAGACATGCGCCGCTCGAAGGAAGAGCGAAATTTCTGTCGTGTCCGATGCGACGAGGGCTTGCGCGACCCGCGGGGCTGGACTACGTAGCGCGGCACCAAGAGTGGCCCGTTCGTCTATCGGTTAGGACGCCAGGTTTTCAACCTGGAAAGAGGGGTTCGATTCCCCTACGGGCTGCCACGGTTCTCCTGACATCATGACACCGACAGGCGCTTCGCTGGAGCGTGCGGTTGCGATTAGCTTGCCGCTGTCGCGGCGCGATCTGGCGTCGAATACCCATATCATGGCTGAGCTCCGGGGTGACGCCGGGGAAGACTCGCTGCGAGGGGGCATCTGGCCCCTTCGAGCTCCCATGATTCCGTGCGCCGCCCAAGGCTCAAACGAGGCGCAGGTAGAAAATCGCGCTATAAAACATATATATTTCAGTTGCTTGGCCTGTTCCCTCACAAAAATCGCAAGTTTTTCGAAATTCCCTCTTGCGGGTGTTTGATGGTATCCGTAGATAGCCCCTCACCGGCGGCGCTGAGGCGCGGACGGGACGCCAGACGGGGCGGTGACGAGGCGGGA